>CAYTVR010000122.1:0-20897 GCA_964441245.1 uncultured Saprospiraceae bacterium
CTCCTTCACACACATCACTCGCTCCTGTTATACTTACCGTCGGATCTGCTACGACATCGGCATTTACGCCCGCTGAACTAGCAGAACATCCTGATGCCTGCGTTATATCTACTGTATAAACATATGCTGCTGCTGTCAATGATGTCTCTGTTGCAAACGTTGAACTTGTTGCTCCTACTATATCTACTCCTCCTCTTTGCCATTGATATGAGGGTGTTCCTGTTCCTCCTACTATCACCGCTGTCAATGTTACTGTTCCTCCTTCACACACATCACTCGCTCCTGTTATACTTACCGTCGGATCTGCTACGACCACCCAACTCACACTATTAACATTGCTCACATTACATCCCTCTCCATTACAATTTCTTCGGCCCTCTATTGTATTAGTGCCCACTACCGCAGCAAAATTAGGTAAGGCTGTACTCCAAGATGTAAACCCACTACCATCATTATATCTATACTCATCCTGGCAGGTTGTTCCTGTTCCACCGCTTCCTGGTGTTGTTACACTGATTTTCAAAGACTGTCCCTCACATACAGTTGCATCCATCGGTACTTTCGCTATTACAGGAGCAATAGGATCCGCTACTACCGTTACCGTTACATTTGCCACTTCTGCTGGTGCTACTGAACAATCATTCGTTATTGTAACAAAATATGTATTACCAGATGTCAACGTTCCAGTATTAACTGTGGCTGCAGTTCCAAGACCATCACTCCATTCGTAAGATAATGTAGCAGAACCATCAGAGGTAACAGTTAAATCAGTATCTCCGCCAGTACAAATCGTAGAATTAGTAGCTGATGCGGAAAAGGTCTGTGGTTCAGATTCTACCGTAATAGTAAAAACTTCTGTTTTGGGACAAGTTTCAGATCCAGTAGAACTATACTGTGAAGTCACTTCAATCGTCGCCGTTTTTGTTTCTCCTGAAATGTTTACAGCTGTTCCTGATAAAATTCCAGTAGTTGTATTTAAAGTTGCACCACCGAGTATTCCAACATCACCTGTTATATCTCCGCTAACAAATTCTATAGTTTCAGATGCTGATGTATTTACAAATTGAATAGAAAATAAATCTGTGTTACAATATTCCAATGATGAAGCAGTTGTAATAAAGATTTCTGGAATTACACCAACTGATTCGTTACCAGCATTACTGGAACATCCAGATATTGGATCACTTACATCTACTGTAAAAGCCTGATTTCCTATCCCTGGAGGTGTAATGGCAGGAAATGAAAAAGCTGTAATTCCAGCAGTACTTGTTGTTATGGAAATGCTTGAAAAACTAGTCCCAGTTGTGGTTGAAATTAAATTAAGGTCATAAGTAGTACTTGCTGTACCTAAAAATATTCCACCAAAAACAGCAGTAGTGGTATTATCTCCTCCGTTGTCATCCTCACATATGTCCGGAGGAGAAACATCAAGTGAAATTGTGATAGGACAAGGAGCCATCATGGTACTTGGTAACTCATCTGGCTCTTGAACCGATAAAAGATTCATCGAGTTCTCTAAATTGACAATTAGTCCATTACTAGTTGTACCAGCAATAGACTCGAAACCATCATAAGAGTATTGATAAACCTGACCCTCTTGATAATCTACAATTTGATATACTTCTACTTCTCCATTTATACCATCCACATTATTCGTACTGACTAATTCTAAAGCAAGCTCTCCTCCATTGACTTGATTTATTTTTAATTGATTAGCTGAACTCCGTGTTTGTCCCATTGTTGTGGACACACTGAAAGAAACAAAACAAACCATTAACAAGAAAGACAAAATGCTTTGAGCATTCTTGTTAGCTATCTTTATTCGTAAGCTTGAGATAGTAGAAGAAAGAATGTGTGTTGTAGAGATTAAGTTTTTCATTTGATTAAATTTTTGCAATGAAAGTGGTAGATCAGTTATTCGTTTTAATATTTTATTTGATATCAGATTCCTGTAATAGCGATCATCATTGAGTTTCAATCTATCGTTGTTGTAAAAACAATCGCTAGATGAAAAGCAATGATCGCTTGATTCAAATTTCTGAATTGATTTAATCGGAATACGACGATTGGACTTATAAGGGTCTTTAAAGTCTGATCGTTGTTTAATTGGGGTATGTAATAATTCTTTTTCTTTAGCATCCAATAACCTCTTCTTTGAGATAGATTGGAAATAGAATTGAATCATCAATTGTATTTGATACTCTATTTTTGATATAACAGAAGTACTTTTTTGCATTTTAATTGTTATTGAGTTAGAAAGCATTTATGCATAACAATATCAGTCTAACTAGAAACCAATTTCTAATTAGATTTAAATGATTGCTCAAATTTTAACTTCTATTTTATTTTATCAATGCCGTTAACTAATACGTTTTGTCTCTATTCCTTATTCAAATCACAAAACACGTAAATTAATTGTTGGATTGAACTTCATTTTGCCCTAAGGCACAGAACTACCAGCTCAACTAATGTCAAGTCATTTTAAAATAAAACAGTGAATTAGAAAATAACGACTAGATTAATTAACTTGTAAAGCGATTAAGTCCACTAAACTTGGTAATGAATAAAGTGACATCTTTTCTTTATTCAATCTTGTTTTAAAATACAATACCTCTTACCAGCAGAAATAATGTGAAATAAGTATCAATACTTAGCTCACTTAGTTGTATATCAATTAGTTATCTAACTAAAGCACAACAGTCTAATAGACCTCTGTGAGTATTAGAAGATTCAAATTGACATCAAAAAGGAAAGTTTTTATCGGATTATTTTCATTTGGCTAATCACATATAAATACTTTGCTTAGAGTTTTTGCATAGATCATCTATACAAATTTTGTTTTAAAGCATTGACAACAAAGTCTAGTTGCTTAGTTTTAAAAATTCATTCAAAACTCCAATGTGTACTCGCGAAGCACCATTAGATAAAAGACTAGTTATCAATGCGTTACCGTATGTTTTTATTTTCCCTGAATAAGGAGAAATAAAAAACACAGTAAATTTTTGATATTAAAATTATAAAGTATTTTAAATGAAATTTGTGTTTAACTACTTACTTAACTATTAGGCTTATTTCAATAACATTGAAAGGACTTAGGAACAAATTTTGATCATAGCATTGACTAGATCGAAACTCATATTAAGTCATTTGCGATATTGATTTTAATCTTAATGAATTAAAATTTATCTAAAATAAATAAATGTCTTAGATAGAAGTTATAGCTAAGTTTAGAACTTACTCGTTCGGGTAAAAAAGGTTGGAATGAATAACTAAGCAATGGTAAACTTACAACAAAGTTTTAAAAAAAAGAAAAAAAAAGAAAAAATATTCTAACTCAAACAATAATAATTTCTCCTAGCAAAGCTTTCGTATTTAATAAGCCATTGATTTACTTTACTTTGCATCGAAAAAATCTTTTTAAAGTAAATAACAACTCGTATACAAAAAAAATAAAATGAACCATTTTTTTATTTTGGCCGCAGGTCTTGATTTTTCTAGCCCCTACTTTTCAATCATAGCTGCATCAGTCATCATTGTGTTATCTTATGTCTTTGGGGTGATCTCTGAAAAGACGAATATTCCTTCGGTATTAATGCTTATCGTACTTGGTATCCTCATCAAACTTGGACTCGATTCGATGGAAGTCAAAGAATTTAATTTGATGCCTTTGTTAGAAGTCTTAGGTATTGTTGGTTTGATTATGATTGTATTAGAGGCGGCTTTGGATTTACATTTGACGAAAGAAAAACTACCGCTCATTGGCAAATCTCTGTTGATTGCTTTTGCTTGTTTGATTGCTTCTGCTTTCGGAGTAGCTGGTGTTCTTCAATATTTTTTAGCCATGGATTTCTTAAAAGCATTGCTTTATGCTACTCCACTTTGCATCATGTCTAGTGCGATTATTATTCCTAGTGTCAATAGTTTGATTCCTTCGAAAAAAGAGTTTATGATCTATGAAAGTACTTTTTCGGATATCATTGGAATCATGTTTTTTTATTTCCTGATCAGCTTTATGGAATCTGGAGGTAGCCAAGCGGCTTTACAATTTGGCGGAAGCCTGGTCCTCACTATTCTCGTGGCCATAGTAGCTAGTTATGTTTTGATTTTTATTTTTAAAGACATGAAGGGACATAACAAACTCTTTTTGCTGATTTCCGTACTTTTGATTTTATATGCTGTAGGAAAATTACTCCACCTCTCTCCGCTCCTCATCATTTTAGTTTTTGGTATGTCCTTGGCTAATCATGAGTTCTTTTTTAAAATTATGAAAAATGACCTGTCTACTGATGACCCTATTGAAAAAATCGAAAAAGATTTTCATTTGATTACTTTGGAAACGGCTTTTGTCGTTCGTACTTTCTTTTTTGTCATTTTCGGAATGACTATTACATTGTCTTCGTTGGTCAATATGCAAGTGTTTATTATCAGTTCACTTATCCTAGTTGCGTTGTATGTTGTTCGATTTATCTTCCTAAAAATATTCTTAGGGAAAGATATTATGCCAGAGCTTTTTATTGCTCCACGAGGGTTGATCACGATTTTGTTGTTTTTTGCAATTCCAACGATCCATCAAGTGGACAATTTTAATACAGGGATTTTGTTGTATGTGATTTTAATCTCTAGCTTGGTGATGACTTTTTCTTTGATTCGGAATAAGAATGATTGAATGTTGAATAACTGAATGATTGAATGGCCTTCTTACGCATAGCTGTGGTTAGTTGATCTTCACCGGGATGGGACGATTGGTTATTGAATATTTTATTCGTGCAAAAATCTTTCGAACACCACTGATTGGATATTGATCTGAGCTGTGGCACTATTTTTTCTACTTTATTTAAAAATTAGTTTAAAGATGAAAAATAGCTTTGTTCTTTTGTGCTTTGTTTTTTTGATGTCTTGTGCTCCGAAAGGGAATCAGCTTTCACAAAATCAACCTGATCATTCTACGGAGACTCCAATGCAGATCAATTTTGTGGAGCAATCCAATCAATTGAATTCTTTGGATGAAGTCATTGCTTTATTTCCAGACAAACTTTTGTATATCGATATTTGGGCTAGTTGGTGTGGTCCCTGCCGAACTGAGTTTGCTTATAAGAAGGAGTTGCATCATTTTATTCATGATAAAGAAATTGAGTTGGTTTACATCTCCGTTGATAAGGCTCAAAAAAAGCCTACTTGGGAAAAAATGATCCACCGCTTTGATTTGGGGGGACACCATATTATTGCGAATGAACAACTCCAACAAGATTTGAGGGAACAATTTTATGCTGGAATGAAAGGTGGGCGTAAATATTTATCTATTCCTAATTTTGTGATTGTCAATAAAGCCGGTGATGTAAAAGAAAAAGATGCTTATCGACCAAGCGATGAAAAACGTTTGTATAAACAATTGAAGCGTTTTCTTTGATTTAGTGCTTATCCCAACTTTCGGTTCTCCTAATGGTGGGAGCAGGACGAGATCAAACAGTAAATTTTCCAGCTGCCCGCTTCTTTGAACCTGTATACCTTTTGATGCGTTTGTACTACTTTTTTCAATAATATTCTAGGCATTCATATGAATCTCTTATCTTGTGCTTTTACAACGCAGGTTGAATTGCGTGAGGATCATATTCTATGAAAAACAAAGCCATTTTTTTCTTTCTTCTCTTTTACGTTCTAATCGCTATTTTTACGATTACTTACTTCCATGGTACTGGCGATTCTGGTGATAGTGTATTTCATTATCTGCATGCCAAATATGCTCCACAACATCCTCATATTTTTTTTAATCATTGGGCTAAACCACTTTATGTTTTATTGTTTTGTCCTTGGGCACAATTTGGTTTTACTGGGGTAAAAATATTCAATGCGATCATCGGATTATTTACGCTCTTTTTCACTTTTAAAATTAGTGAAAAACTCGCCATCTCTAATGCCATACTCAGTCCGATCCTATTGTTATTCTCTCCTTTGTTTTACATTCTTACCTTTTCTGGATTGACTGAACCCTTATTTGCCTTGATGTTAAGCATTGGGATTTATACGGTGCTCAAAGACAAATATATCTTTGCTGCTGTATTGGTTTCTTTTTTACCTTTTGTTCGTTCTGAAGGGCTGCTTATTGCTGCAGTTTTTGGTTTTTTCTTTTTATTAAAAAAAGAATGGAAAATCTTGCCTCTCTTGTTAGTGGGACATTTGGTCTATTCGATTGTGGGTTCTTTTGTCCATGAAAATTTGCTTTGGGTTTTTAAAAAAATACCTTACGATAAATTGAGTAGTACTTATGGTAGTGGTGAACTCTTCCATTTTTTAATTCAAATGAATTATGTGGTTGGCGTTCCGATCTATGCTTTATTTTGGTTAGGAGTAATCGCCATTATCTGGAAAATGATCCGACGGAAAGTGCAGCTTGAATTATCTATTCTAATCTTCCTCGGGTTCTTTGTTTTTTTTATTGCGCATAGCTTATTTTGGTATTTGGGTATTTTTAATTCCATGGGACTTAAGCGGGTTTTAGTTTCAGTTTTGCCTCTGGCTGCGATCATTGCATTGATGGGATTCAATTGGATAAGCGAAGACTTTTTGGCTCACAAAAAAACACCGCGGTTACTTTTTCAAAGTATTCTTGTTCTCTTTGTTTTAATTTTTCCTTTTACCCCTAATCCCGCTGCTGTCAATTGGTCAAGTGATCTACAATTGTTCGATGATCAAAGAGAAGCAATCCAAGTTGCAAAAATTGTTAAAGACAAAATTGGTCCCCAAAATCGCTATGTTTATGTTCACCCTTATTTAAGCGAAACCTTGCAAATCGATCATTTTAATTATAACCAACATATTCCGTTTCGAAAAACTTTTCTTAATGAAGTTCGATCAGGTGATATTATTATTTGGGAAAATTGGTTTAGTGTTTTAGAGTATGGTGTAACCCTTCAATCTTTAGATGATAATCAGGATTTAGAAAATATATTTCGCTCTTCGGCGGAAATGGAAAAATCGGGTGTTTACTTTGCGGCTTATCGCGTGCGGTAGGAGATATTTTTTACCACAGTAGACAGAGTAAAACACTCTAGCCTTATTTGGAAAAAGATAACCTGTGGTAAAATTTTATACCCGTCATAATTAACAATCAACCCAACCAAATGAAAGCATACTAGCTCCATATAATTTTTGTTTTATGCGAAAACAGTCCATTATCTTTTCCGAAATATTGACACTGTTTTTTAGAAAAAGTAAAGACTGGTTTTAGTTTTCGCAAAAAAGAACTTTGTTTACCTGTCACAGTTAATTGTAAATTTCACTTTTATCTTATTTCCTAATTATTTTCGATTTCATTTCTTCTTTTTTTACAAAAAATTAGAAAAAAATTGGTAATTCCTTCATAAAAGAGGACCGGAATAAAGATACATAAACACTGAAAAATACATTTTTATTTTTATTATAAATATTGATTACCTTTGTTTAACACATATAAATCAGTCAATTATGCTCCATTGATTGCTGTCACACTATTTTAATCCAAATGATTGTTTTTTATTCCAATTACTTGAGTTGAAAGGATATTCACTTTATATTTGAATCACGAAACAACAATAGCCCTCCTACTTACAATCTTACAATTACAATTTTAGCCTCCCATTTTTAGACGAATCTTTTGACAAACTCCCCATTTTATTTTAGGAAACGAATCTTTAAGGCAAACTCCCCACCATTTTTTTAACGACTATTTTTAACACCTCCGGCTAACCTTAACTTACCATGACAGAGTTAACCAGAATCTACATCATTGGGCTATTATGCTTATTCATCAGCCTTCCTTCCTTCGGACAAAACATTGCTATTATTGAGAGTAAATCTAAACATCCATTACAAAAAATGGATCAATACTGGCAAGATGCAGCCATCAATCTAGGCTTTACTGCTGATATTTTAGAACAAGATGCATTGGATCATATCGACAACTTAATGAATTACGATATACTGATTGTTTCTTCTGGTCTAATCGTCGTTCCTGACGAAAGACAAGCAGTCGTTCATCAATTTATTGAAGGAGGTCGAAACGCTTATATTCAATCAGAATACTTAACTTCTCTTTCCGGCAATATAATGTTTGATTACTCGGTAAATGCACTTGGTGGAAATTTTAGCTGGGAAGGAGAAGAAACGGGTAACCTCGCTCCTATTACTGCCTTGGATCCGATCCATTCTGTCATCGCACCAGCGCAAGACATCAATTATTTCTGGTATGGTACTTACGGAACAGGAGATCAAACGATCACTCCTTTTCTTGAAAAAGATAACAAACAATATGCTTTTATTTTCACGCCACCTATGCCTAACAATGGTATGGTGATTACGACTTCTGATCAGGATTGGATCCGAACGGCGAATAATCCTCAGTTAGTGGAAAACATTCTTTTCTTCTTATCAAACTTTGAACCTTTAGCAGAATTACCAACCATAAGTATTGAACTAACAAGTGAAAATAACTGTCCAGATGAAAGTTATGTTTTCACGACAAGCATTGCAAATCAAACAGAAAATACAACCCTTCAATGGACTATTAATGGAACGCCTATCGCAACAGAAACAGATAATATTTTTATAACTTCCAATATTAACGAAGGTGATGTGGTAGAATGTATTTTGACTTTAGATGCTTACCAACACATTTCTAATCCTTTAATGATTGATGTCATTCTTCCATTACAGACGCCAACCATTTCTGTGGCTGCCAATGCCAATTCTTTCTGTGAATTAGAGCAAAAAACTTTCATTGCCAATACTTCTAATTTAATTGATGCTAGCAATATTACTTATCAATGGTTGGTTAATAACACTCCAATTTCAGACGCTACTGAACTGACTTTTACTAGCACAGAATTAAACAACAATGATTTAGTCAACTGCTCTATCAACTATGATAATATCTGTAGCAACGCCAATACTATTTTAGCGGAAGCTATCACTGTCAACGTAGTCAATGCGGTAACACCAAGTCTTCATATGACATCCAATGCAACTGAGATTTGTAAAAACGAATCCATTACTTTTTCTGTTGCGGGTGCCAACTGGGGCAACAATCCTACTTTCCAATGGAATATTGATGGGCATAATATTGGAGGAAATACACCAACTTTCACTACTGTTGAACTACAAAATGGACAACAAGTTTCTTGTACCGTAAGTTTTGATTTAGCTTGTAGTATTCATTCTGAATTGACAACAGAAACGATGACTGTCAACGTTATCAACCCAGATTTACCTACGATTGCTTTGACT
Source organism: uncultured Saprospiraceae bacterium (assembly GCA_964441245.1). Taxonomy (GTDB): domain Bacteria; phylum Bacteroidota; class Bacteroidia; order Chitinophagales; family Saprospiraceae; genus JALZUU01. Next base: position 9,259 of record CAYTVR010000122.1, read on the forward strand.
TCAGATGCTACTGAAATTTGTCCAAACCAAATAGTTATGTTTAATGCAGCTGGAACATTTTGGGGAGACAATCCAAGTTTCAATTGGTTGGTTGACGGTAACTTGGTGAACAGTTCTACGGAGCCAAATTTTCAAATTTCTACCTTGACCAATGGACAACAAGTAAGTTGTGTTGTGAATACCAATGCTTATTGTGTTGCTCTTCCAGAAGTTCAATCTGAAGTAGTCGCTATGGTGGTTATTCAAGAAGAAATGCCTGTTATCTCCATTGATACGGATTTTAATAATGCTTGCGAAGGAACAGCAATTACTTTTTCTGCTAAAGCACAAAACATAGGAACCGCTACTGCTTTCCAATGGAAAATCGATGGAAACAATGTTGGAAACAACGAAGCAATTTTCACTACTAACACCTTAACAGACGGACAAATTGTAAGTTGTCAGTTGAGTTCTTCTTATGCATGTCAAGGTGAAATCGAAGTACAATCTAATCCAATTGAAATCAATATCGGATCATTAAATGTAGAGGTCTTAGAAGTCATTCATGAGACTTGTTTCCAAGCAAATGGAATGATTGAAGTTGGTGCATTTGGTGGAATTGAACCTTATACTTTTACTTGGAATAATGGAAATACAGATCAATTTGTAGATCAATTAGCAGCAGGTGAATATGAACTAAATGTAAGCGACGCGGTTGGATGTTCTGCGATGATAAATGTAACGATTGAGTCGCATGAAACACCAGAAATTTTAGCCCTCACCAAAACGGATGCAATTTGTGCCGACGATAAAGGTGCGGCAAAAGTAAGCATGGCGGATGATTCAAGAAACTACAAATACCAATGGGTAACAGAAAGAAATTTTTTATTAAGCACAGCTGATAGTGTTGCTGATTTAACGCCTGGCAACTATAGTGTGATCATTACGGATGAGGCTGGATGTAGTGTCAGTCAATCATTGGTTATCGAACAAACTGCTGATTTACAAATTGAAAACGAGGCTACACAAAAAATAGTTTTAGGAGAAACAACTCGATTAGGATTCACGATTGGAAGTACTTCTGAAGTCACTTACGAATGGTTTCCAGCGACTGGTTTGAGTTGTACAGATTGTGCAGATCCTAGAGCGAATCCTACTGAAACGACCGTTTATACTTTGATCGCTACCAACGAAACGGGTTGTACGCAACAATCAGCAATCACAGTTCAAGTCGTTCCGAATCATGATGTATATATTCCAAATGTTTTCTCTCCAAATGCGGATGGTGTCAATGATTACTTTGCGGTTTTTGGTGGAAACCATGTGGATCAAATTAACAAGATGGAAGTTGTAGACCGATGGGGAAATATCATTTATCAAGGTACTGACCTTCCAGTCAATAATGAATCTGCTGGATGGAATGGTATGGCGAGAGGAAAGTTAGCGGCAACTGGTGTTTATATGTACGTTGTAGAAATTCAATTCCTTGACGGTAAAAAAGAAATCATTCACGGCGATTTAAGTATCGTAAAATAATAATTTTTCAAGGGCATTATTTTAGAAATGGAATTGATAAGGTGATAGAGATTAATTTCCATTATATATTTTTAAATACTGCTTTTAGCTATTGGTTCTTAACTCAATTTTAGTCCTTTGTTGCTGGTTTTTGGTACTCTTTTATAGTTACGGAACCAACAACCAATCGCGAATAACAAACAACTAGATTGACTTAATTGCAAGAGCCAATATCCAAAGGTCAAAATCCTAAAAATTTAGTCGTTTTTTAAAATGCCAATTCGAGTGGTAGGAGTTGTTATGGTGCTCCTGCCACTTTTTTTATTCTTCAAAAATGTTTAATTTGGATTTATGAATCGATCCTTATTTCTAATACTCTTTCTTTTGACAAGCCTTACTTGTAGCATTCAAGCTCAAGTAGACATCTCACCATCTTTTTTGAGTAAACTAGAGCAAGCGGGCATTGAATTTTTAGCTCCTTTAGAAAACAGTTATCGAAATCTAGAAGTCCATGACAATAGCCTTCAAGCATATGAACTCGCCATTTTACATCGAAAACAAAAAGTAGAAATTCGATATGTTGTAGAACCGCTTCCGGAAGATACATCCCAAGATATACCTCATATTTTTTTTGCTAAAAAAGCCATCAATATCGCAGCGAATACCGATGATTCTGTGCTCTCCATTCATACCATGAAAACGCAACAACTACAAGAAGATTTCAATGCAGATTGGGGCGCTATCGCCTTCTTTCAACCTAAACTTGAGTTTTCTACTAAAGCACATTGTAAAATGGTTGCGGTACATGCGGAAGGCAAGGGAAATCTTTATATTTTTTATCTGTTCGATGATCCACAGACGGACCTAGAGGAGTTGTTTGCTACTGTTCGATTTTATTAATATTTCTATAGTTTTAATTTTAAATACGAGAACAATTGAATTTTGAATAGCCCCAATTGGGAAATATTGCGAACAATCAACCGCTAATAACACACAACTAAGACGACTAAAATCAAGCTAAGTCTCCTAAATTCCTACAACATTTCTTTAAAGTATCCACCTTGATTTCCAAACATTCGTTTTAGTAAAGACGGTTCCTCGATTAGGCTAATGGATCGATCAATTCTTTCTACCATTTTGATGGATTCCAGTCCTCTTTTTGTTTCGACCCAGATCCCGTAAGGTGCTGCTTTTTCGACAACAATATAAACGGGCGTACCTGCCGTATCTCTCAATTCGTAAAGGACAAAAGCGTTTTCAATTCCATCTTTTAAAACCGTTGCTCGTTTAAAAATCGGTAAGAAATGTTCATTAAATGCCAACCAACTTTTCTTTTTTTCTATGGAAAATAACAATTCTTTTTCTTTGTGATCTTCCGTCAAAGTATTGGCTCCAATCATTCGATGACGTCCTAGATAAGAAAGTTTATCCAAAGTCTCTATATTGAAGGAAACGATCAATTCATTGCGATGACCTCCACCTTCTAAGTGCAAAGGCAAACCATTTTTTTCTTGAATAATAATTGGATGAGGTCGATCATGAAATGGTATAAATTCACCTTTAAAAAATACTTCATCTTTAATCCTAATCGGCTCTTCAAAATTCAAACTCATGATCGGATTACCTTGAAAAACAGAAGGGCGATCGTCCTCTGGATAGGCACACAAATCTTTGGGCAAAGTAAACACATCCAAGTTTTCATCATTCAAATCGATGACTCTTTTTTCGGTTCCACCTAATGTTTTTAAGGCTGCATTTTGTAAAACTTGTGTGCCAATATTTTGAGGTACTCCGTTGATCGCTACTATTTCTTGCTCATTAGAAAAAGCTTTGACTAAAGCATTAAATCCATTTCGGGCATCAAGTACCAATGGCTGTCCTTTCGTATCTTTTGCATTCAATAATTTTTGATCAAATTGACCATTAATTTCTTGAACCGCTATTTGGTCTTCAGACAATTGAATGATCTCTTTGGTATCTTTATAAAAATATTTTCTCGAATTTCCTACCTCAATAATTCCATAGTAATTCGCAAAGACTACTGGATCAAAAATCGCATCAGGAGAAATTGCGCCATTGTTTAAAGTGAATATTTCTTTGGTCGTTTCATTATAGACAAAGGATTCATTATTCAAACGCATATTGCGCAACCGATGTCCTTGAACCACAACCGTTTCAGGAGATAGAAAAGTAATGGGATCTGCAGATATTTCCGATAAGACAAAGGTACTATTAGTCTGTACATCCATGTAATGTTCTTGACCATCATAACAACACAATGCCAATTCTCGATTTCCTAATTGGTGATAACATTCAAAATCGATATTGACCGGTCTCTCATTACAAGTCAGCAGTTCATTATTTTTTCCGTTGACGACGTAAGTTTCTTCGCTTGTCTTGAATACTTCAAAACGTCGATTACCTTTTTTTACAGATTGAACATGTTTTTTAACAACCTCATTATTCAACAAATATGGAGTTCCATCTTCTTCGTCTATAAAGGCACTTTCGTGCAAACCTAAATTAATTTCCTGCACCGATTTTCCATTCGAAAAAATAATATTTCGCCTTCCAAGTCCTGTTATTTTATCCCCATAAAACCGAACAATTTTAAGCTCTTGATCGAGCACCAATTTACCAATCTGAATAAAATTTGATTTGGGACTCATCACTATCCGCTGCCCTCTAAACGAAAGTGATTGCAAACTTTTCTTCCCCAACAAAGACACCAAAATATCTCCTTGCAAAAAAACAAGTGCATCCAATTTATTTCCTTCAATATTGTACCAAAGTCCATGCTGATCTTGACGAAAAAAACTACCCGAATGAGGCTCTACATAAAAATCTTTCCAAAGACTTGCATCTGTAATCACCTGATTTGTATAATCTCGAACAGAGGTTTCGGTTGCTGTTTTCAGAATTAAAATTTCATGATTTTTCGGCAAAATGACTTCTTGTATTTCTGCTCCATTGATTTTATAAAGAATAGCTTTTTTGTTTTTCACGCTTTTCACATCAAAGACTTGGATCTCTCCATTTTTATCCCAAACAATGACAATATCACCAACTATCTGCGAATGTTCACAAATAATATTTCCGATTTTTTCGCCCTGAGCGATCTTAAACATATTCGATTCCTTTGCTTGCTTACTCATACACTAAATTTTATTTTTCAATATCCTCACTACCTTCCGATTGGTTCCTTTTTTTTAGATAAAACTACCTACTTTTTCTTTTTGATTGACTTCAATTCTTTTCTTTGCAACTTATAAGTCAAAGACATAATGTACACGAATTGATTTAGAATTTCATTAAATTCCGACGACTCTACATATTGTTGTCGACCAAATATATCTTCCATAAACGTTTCTTCTATTTCCTCTCCTTCGACTTGTTGAGCCTTCAAATATATTCCTTTAATCGCCACATTTCCATCAGCTCTTTTTTCTTTAATCGCTTCATGAAGTTCATCAACATTGACAATTCCAATCGACGGTTCTCCATCGGTAATGACAAAAATAGATTTGAGGTGATGAACATCTGGCTTCTCCTTTTTCAGCTTTTCAGAAAACGCCATGATCCGCTCATGACATTGAAAAACACCATCGCTAATATTGGTTCCTCCTCTTCCGGCATAAACTACTTTACCTCTTTTAATCGATGCAATATTCCGAAGGATATTAAACAACAAACTTCGATTGGTATAGTCATTAGATAAATTAGCGGCTTCGATAAAACTCGTTCCAAAAAAGTGAAAAGCATCATAGGTTTTTCGATCTTCCAGGCCTAAAACTAAAAGGAAAATAATTTTAAAAAGATTTCTCATCTTCTCTCCTCGCATCGAACCTGAAGAATCCATCGCAAAGGCATTGATCTGTTCTGCATCTGCTCTATCTACTTTCATTTGAAGCGTTTTCATGACTTCTCCTCGAATCCATTTATCTGGTTGTTGCAAGGTTTCGGCATCAAATTCTACTCCATCAATACTATGTCGATAAGGATTAAATTCGATTGATTTTCGAATAGGCAATGCGGATTGGAATGCCCGTTTCACAAAAGAAATATATGGACTTACTTCTTTTTCTATCTGTAACATTTCATCTAACCAAATCTCCTTTCCTCTTTTGCCTCCTTCTCCCTTTTCTAGAATTCCAAACTCATACATTTTGCGAATACGGAAACCAATTTTGTTCCGAATATTAGTGGCACGTCTTTCAAAAGCCAACAACCATTGTTTTTGAAAATAAGGGATTTTAAAATCATCTACAATTCCGCGAAAGGTCTCCATATTTTCTTCCGTATCTATCTTCGGCAACCGTTTTAAAACACCTTCCAAACGTTCGGCTTCTTTCATCTCCTCTGCCCTTCTTTTTTCATATCGTTCCAATAATCGTTTTCTTTCCTTGTCGGAAAAAACATTCCATTGAGGCACCAAACTATCTTCTATATTTTCCCATAAAAAAAATGGAGCCATCACTGCATTTCCCAAATTTTGAAAATAAATCAATTGTCTTTTTCCAGCTTCGCCGATTAAAGCATGATAAGCAAAGGCCGCTTCTTCTAGAAAACTAGTCTGCAATTCTTTTCGATCAGCATCTGATAAATCATACCATTTAGGACCATCTTCTTCCATCCACCTTTTTTTAGCTGGAGCAAAATGCGCAAGTGGTTCTTGAATCGTTTTTTCTACAGAATCTTGAATTCTTTCTAAAATCGAAGCCCCACCTAAAGCTTGTTTGACTTTGTCTCCAAAAGATAAATCTTGTTGAGGTCTGAATTTTAATTGAAGTGCTTTTGAAGCCTTCGCTAAAAAACCTTTTTCAGATCGATCATCTAATAATTCTTGAACAGCGATGATTTTTAATTCTTCAACTGCCAAGTTGAAAAAGGCTTGTTTGATTTTCTTTTCTGCATGTAATTTTCGATTTGCTTTTGGCACTTGTTCAGGCCATTTTCCTTTGAGTAACATCGTGAACCCAAAGGAACAATAATGATTGAGCGAAGGGCCAAAACGTTCCCAAAACAATTTGGTCTCTGATGTTGCTCTGCTCAATATTTTATCTTGCCATTTCATTTGCTGATCCACGGACCTATGAAATACACAAGCCAACATAATTAGCTTAACGACTTGTTCCATTGTCATTTCCTTCGCGATATTATCCAAGGAAATACGTTCTAGCAAGACGCTTGAGATTTCATCAAACATTTCTCTATCTTCAGTCGCTATTTTTTGTAAAAAAGGAATGAAATATTTAAAATAAAACCAAATTGCTAAAACAGGCAAAGGAATCGGATCTGGTCGAAAGTTGGCTCGATCAAATTCTTCTTTTATCGATTGTAAGAAAAAATGAAAGGGAAATTTTTGAGAAAATAATTTCAGGTAATTAAGATGTTTTTCAATTTGAGTATCTTTCAAAAATTCTAACTCATCATTGGAAACGAAAAAACCATTGGCTTGAAGAGACGTCTCCATTCTTTGCCAAAAACTAAAAGGGATGCTATGTTGTTCTTGAAATAAAAGAAACAAATCCTCATTCCCTTGAAAATCAAAAACATGAATTAGCCGCTTTTTTAATTCACCTCTTTCTTTTTCAGAAAACGGTGTGGGATAATTTTTGGTTTTCAAATTTAATTTCCAATAATTATCTTGTCCGTTCTTAGGTAAAAAAGTCAAAACATCAAAGCCTTGTAAATGAAATTTTCGCTGTAATTTCATCCAGAGTTGCCTCAAAGAAGGACGCAAACGATCCAACGCTTGATCTTCTGGACTAATATGACTATTTTCAAGCTTTTCAGACATTGTTTAGTTTTCAATTACAAGCTAATCGCTTTTTCAAGAAGAAATACATAAAATTTTTAAGCAATATAAAGTTTTTAATTTTAAAAATCTGCTATCAACAAAATTGAATCCTATTCAAATTATCAGCACACCGAAGCACCATGAATCATTGCAAGACAATGAAAGAGAAAAGTCAAGTCAAAAGGACAAAAAAATAAAAATAGAAGAAACACATTTAAGAGCTTAGAACAAAAATATAAAATGCTAAATATTCAAGAACAGTTTTCTTTTCAACTTCAAAATGATTTTTTTGAAAAAGATACACATATTGGTGTACAAGATTTAGAAATTGAGAGGATTCAGGTCCTTTCTGGTGAAACAGCGAGTGAAGACATTTTACTAATAACCTATAAAGGAAGTCCCAACGTCAGTTTTTATAACGTTAAAGGTCAACTGGTCGATGTCGATCATTACCTACCCGATCAATACTTAAAAGAAGATGTTTTAGGCACCGATTCCATCATTAATAATTTAAAAAATATTTCCAAATATAAAGTGAGTAATCCTTCCCTTCTCAGAGTGCAATTAGACGAAATTTTCGAAAAAGGAAATGGAAGTTTAGCGGTAGGCTTACATCTTAAATTCGGATTGGAAACTTCTGCTGCAGTCGTCCATGCATTTATTGATCAAAAAAAATTAGGAAATAATCCAATCAGTATTAAAGAAAACATGATGGTGAAATATTATCACTTTCAAGAATTCTTAGAAGATTTTCTTCTTTTTCAACAAAAAACAAGCACTGGTTACGTACACGTCACGCCAAAGGACAATATCATCATCACGCCACTCAACAAGCGGAGTGGTTACGCCATTCTCATCGAAACACAAGACATCGACGGCCATCTACTTCCTTCCAATAAGTGGGTCATCACTCGTACTCAAAATGAACAAGCACTAGAACAAGCATTGGTTTTTCGAAGTCAGGACATTCAAAACTTTTTCAATGTTGATGGTCAAACCGCATCTATTGAGACCGAACGTTATCAACTTTATCATACGCCAGAAAAAATTTCGATCGATAGTCTTTTAGACAATACCAATAATCTGTTGACGCTCCAACTCGTCAATGATTGTTTTCAAATACTTCCTTCAGATAACAATATCATCATCATTCTTTCCAATGAAAATGAAATAACAATTGTCAATACCCATCGATCAATCGTTCCACATAAATGGCCTAAAAAAGTAGTTTTGCCTGAAGCGGCCAAATGGGTCCGAGCGGATGAAAATTTATACGTCCTCTTTATCCAAAATCATGATAACGAAATCATCGCCCTAGATATCACTGGTGATCATCCTATAGAGATTGCTAGATTGGGTGTTTTTGGATTTGGTTTTGAAATGAATCAAGGAGGCAATTTACTTTTAAAATCTGCTACAGACCATCAACTCGTGCAAATCAGCACTAACCTTTCAGATCTAAAACATCCGAATGAACAACATAATTTTGGAAGCATTTTAAAAAATTTAGCCCATTTATTTAAGGGCGAAAGTTTGTTTACCAAAACGCAGTTTGCCAAGGTCGTCACTCAAGAAAAAAATTCACCAGAAGAGCAAAAAGTACCTTCCGTTTTTGAAGAAACGAAATACGACTTTGAGACCAATGTAGAACACATGTTATTAGAAGCGGGTAATAGCTATGAAGGATTGTTAGGCATTCAAAATAAAATTGCTATCGCTCGACAAAATATCGCAGAAGAACTGACTTCTTATGCAGAAAAGGAAGGTATTTTTCTGGTCGGACAAAGACTACAATCAGCGATTAACAATATCGTCAAACCATCGGAAAGAAAAATAAGAAACTTAGTTGAAGAATCTCGTGGCGAGATCATTTTAAAAGAAACCAAAAAATCACAAAAGGAAATCAGTCAACTTTCTGATCCTAACGCTTATCGCGAAATATTAAATACGGTTCGAAAATTTCAAGAAGAATTGGATGTCATGCGACCAGAAAATGTGTCACGTGTACTGACCGATTTTAAACGAATTCAACAGGAATTGAATGCTACTTTTTCAGAACAAATTGCCAATGATGGTACTACCCTACAAGAGTTCATTACTGGTGAAATCAATCAAATTGAAACCGCCATTTCCAATACGCATGAGCCCAAACAGTTAGAAATCATTCTCAGTACTCATCCTGCTGCCTTAGAATTATTGACGCTACTGAAGCAGCCTTTTATTTTGCAAAACATTGCGAAAGAAAAAAAACTATCTCCTTCTGGTATTCAAACTCGTTTGTATTCTGCCGTCATCGAACGCAAAAAAGAACTCCGTGCTGAAGTAGAAAAAAAGGAAATTGAAAAGACGGCAGCTAAACGACAAATGGCCAAAATGATCAGCGAAAGCATTGACTTTTTTGCGCTCAATCATACTGGAGGTTTTGCTAGTTTACAGTTGTCTAACAATGCAACCTATCAACAAATATTAGGGGATATTATCAAACTGGAGAAAAATTTCAATGACTTACGTTTAGCCATTGACTTGCGTCGAAAATTAGAAAAAAAGATCCTAGAACGTAACCGAGCTGATTTAGAAAAACTCGTTACTTACGAAGGAAAATACGCTTATATTCAAAACGATCCAGACTTATTTGTTGACCTAGAATCAAGCATTCAACATTTTCCCATTTGGAATTTAGAAATCATAGAAAAGAAAGGTGCAGACCATCTTTACCTCGCTACTTTCGTGCGAAATACGGATCATAGCGTTTATCGACCAAGTACTAAAGATAATTTAGAATCAGGAAAAGCATTTGAAATTACCGATGAGGAGTACAGTGATTTTTCAATTCATTTTGATCAGTATTGTGAAGGAGAATTTTCATTTGAATTATTAAAAGCCTTATGGCAAATCCAAAATGAAAAAGCCGAGGTCAAAAATTTTCCTCAATTTGATCCCAATGCCATTAAAAACGCCCTTCCCAAAAACAACACTCAAAAAAAATCACTTCGCTGTGCTTTAGAAAAAAAGAAAAGAGAAAACGATGAAAAAAACAGGATTCGAAAAGTCCCAGTTGTTTCTCCTGAGTTTATTGATGAAACCCCTTACTTCCAAGAAAAGTTGCAAGAGTTTGCCATCAAGGCAAAACTACAATTGGTCAGTGGTAGTGGAATCATTTTACTTTCAGGCCCTCCGAGTACAGGAAAAAGTGCCTTCTTAAAGTTCATCTCTTCTATCATGAATAGAGAATACTTTGAGCATGCTGCAGATAAGTGGCAAACCAAAAACAGTTTGGTAACCGCCATCAAATTTGGTGAATTTGGTGCTTACGCAACACCTGCTGGATTTACGCGTGCGATCACGACACCACATAGTTTAGTCAACATCGAGGAAATCAAAGAGTGGCCAGAAGCTTTACGTAAATCATTGAATCCGTTTTTCGCAGGCAGCAGTGTTTTTATCGCACCAGATGGAACTCAATATCAAATCGGAGATAACATTTTGTTGTGTGCCGCTGCCAACTTAGGCTCCATGTATCGACAAGATGATGAACCCTTTACTTCTGATTTTTGGTCTCGAATTGAAGTAGTAGAATACAATTATGCCCCACAACATATTGAGCGAACTTATTTTCAAAATTTGCATGAACCAGAGGAACAAAAACATTTGACCATGCAGGAATTGGTCCGCAATTATTTCAACTATGAAGATGCCCCAAAAGATCCAGAAGAAAAAGCTATTTATTTTTCAAAACAATTTTTAGCATTTACATTATTACCCAAAACAGATGAGGCCATTAAACGACAAAATTTACAAAATAACATAGAGATATTTTTCCAAAAACCGAATGAGGCCAATGATGGAAAAGAGTATAGTCCGGAGGAAGCTGCGAAAGTTGCTCTTCGAAGAATCAAAGATTTACAAGGCTATTCAGCTACCGAGTTTTTCGATCTTTATGATCATTTTGTCAACCTACAAAATATCCGCCACAAAAGAATCGCTCAATTACAATCCTCAGATATCGAAACCTATAACCAACTTAAAAGCTTGATTTTATCGCTACGTTATTTAGAAGGCTGTCTAAGACATCTTAGAGAGAAATTCTATAGCACCGCTGGACAAACCGAAATCGAAGGAACAAATAGAGAATTTATTAAATGTGTATATCTTTTAGGATTAATAGGAAAATTGTAAATTTGTAATAAAAAATATACTATTTCGATCTATAATGTTTTAATACGTTGAAGGGCCAAGTACTAAGTGGCGGGAAGCTGGACAAATTACTGTTCGACATTAGCGACTGCTTGATCCTAGAGATAGAGCATCAAAGAGTAAAGCCAAAAGAGTTTTATTTGTCTAGGGT
>CAYTVR010000123.1:0-20560 GCA_964441245.1 uncultured Saprospiraceae bacterium
TCTTTGAAGTTATTCCTCCTGCCAACAGTATTACCATATTAAATGCACCAACTCAGATAGAACAAGATGATAATTTTCCTTTCGATTTTGAGTATGTTTTAGAGGCGAATTCGTCCGTTAGAGCAGAAATATTTGGACCAGATGGATCATCGGTAGGAGGAGCGACTATCTATTCATTTGCAGCAGGAGAAGGAACTCAATTTTATGATACTCGTCTTCCCCCTTTTACCTTACTTGAACCGGGAACAGGATATAAGGCAGTTGTACAAATAGGAAGTGAGTTTTCTGAAGATGCACCAAAAGATGAAGTTTTCTTTGAAGTACTACCTCTTGCAAACTCAGTAGCTTTCACTAACCCCGTTTTACAACTAGAAAGTAGTGATTCATATACCTTTGATGTTGATTATCTAGCTGATGCAGACAGAGTGCTTAGACTTAGTCTAGCATCCTTTAGCTCAGCCTCACTTCCTGTAACCACGGTAACTCAATTGGTATCTGCTGGAGAAGGGACTACTCCAATCACGATTGATTTGGCGTCTGCAGCAGAAATAGGAAGCTATTTAGTGTCAGTAGAAATGCTAAATCCTGATCTTACTGAATTGGGTGTTCAAGCTGACGGCTTTTTCTTTGAAGTTATTCCTGCCACACCTAGTGCACCTTGTGAAAACGAAATAGAAATAGAATTAGATTTTAATTATACTGGGACAGGAGAATTTTGTTGGGTTACTGAAGGTACCATAGATTATGTAAATTCATGGAACCTTGAAGAACTTGAAATTAATGGCGTAGATTATAATAATGGATGGCAGAATCAGATGCCTCCTCGAATAGATGGAAAGTATTATATTCATTTCGTATCTGCTCAAAACTCAGGTACCCTTATGGCTATTGGATCCAATACTTCAAATTTCAATAGTTGTGATACTCCTGTAAGTATTGATCTTCCATATGAATTTGATGGCTCTGGAGACCTATGTTGGATAACGACAGGTACTATTGCAAATATAAATTCTTGGAATCTGAATTCATTGGTAATCAATGGAGAGGACTACACCAATGGATATTTTATTAATATTCCAGCTGATGAAAATGGGGAGTATCTTATAGAATATTCTTCCAGTGTCACATGGGGTCACTTTGAAGCAACAGGGTCTAATGTCCCCCCAAATGTCAACAGCTGTGATACACCAGAGACTATTAATCTACCTTACGTAGAAGAAGAAATTGGTGATTTCTGTTTTACGACTACAGATGCCATTGCAAATATAAATTCTTGGAATCTGAATTCATTGATAATCAATGGAGTGGACTACACCAATGGATGGTTTAATAATATTCAAGCTGATGAGAATGGGGAGTATCTTATAGAATATTCTTCCAGTGTCGCATGGGGTCACTTTGAGGCAAATCCTCCGGCTGTCACCAGGTCTTCCCAAAACAATGGATCATCATTCGGTCAAAATGAAATGGCAAGCCTTTTTGAGTCTGAAGTCGATCCAACTGATTTGAGAAATGGAGTTGAGCCTTCCGTTAAAGTTTATCCAATTCCTGCACGAGAAGAATTATTCCTTCAAATGAATGATTTCCTTGGAAAAGATGTAAATATTACCTTGATTAATCGATTAGGGCAAACCATGCGGATGCTAGAATTGGATAATTTAGAAGATTCAACCCTGAATATTCCTTTAGATGAACTTGACAATGGACTATACTATATCAGATTAATCATCGATCAAAAAGATTCAATAAATAAGTCATTTATTATTCAGAAATAATTTTTTATTGATTTTGGAACAAGGACTAAATAAAAATCGTCTAATCCGAAAACTTATTTAACCTGAGTTCCTTAGTAAAATAGAAATTTTATAACGCCTACTAACTTTGTTTAGTAGGCGTTTAAATGTATCTCGTTCACAGTCATTCTTTATCTAAGCTTCTTGTCTTATAATCAACTCACAGCCTAAAGGGTAAACTTTTCGTTTTTCAAGGGCAGCAAGTATAGAACCAATCGCGATCTCAAAACACTTGCTAAAAAATCAAATCAAAAAAAAATTAAGTTTTCATATCGCAAGACATACCTGGGCAACAATTGCACTAAAAAAGGCATTTCAATATATCATATTTTAGTAAAGACCATGACTACAGGGAAACTTAGGTCTCTTGATAAAAATAAATCAATACTAAAAAAATAAACCAAGTATCTCAAAGGCAAAAAACTTTACTTCCAAAGTATCGATGTACAGTTCCTCATGAAATACAAAAAGCATCTTAGAAAAAATAGTAATTGAACTAATAGAATTCATCGAGATTTGAAATATATCCAAAAAAAATTTAATGATACGATCAGAGAAGATCTAATCGAAGCTTCTGAAACGCCTTTTTTAAATATCAATTGACAACAGAAAAGACGCAGAAACAATACCTTATTGAAGAAAAAATAACAAAGATTGAGGAAGTTGGATTGAAGCCATTCTCTAAAATTAAAAAAATAAACCCCGAACTTCCTTTACGGAAATTCGGGATCTATTTTAGTATTGAATCTATAAGCTTAGATGGTGAACTTTATAGATTAATTAGTACCCAGGATTTTGAGTTAAACTCGGATTTCTAAGGATTTCATCCACAGGTATTGGGAATAAATAATCTCGACTTGCATCCCAAGATTTTGGTCCAGGTCCAACTCCAGATTCTGTAGACACATTGGCTTCTAGTCCATTAGGACCAAAGGCTTCATCACCTAATTTTCTTCTTACGATGTCGTACCATCTTTTCATCTCATAGGCAAATTCCAATCGACGCTCTTCTAAAAGTCTAGTTCTAAATGCGTCTTTAGATAAACCAGTTAAATCAGTAGGCACAGCACTAGGAGGTACTACTGCATCAGCACTATTAACTCTTGAGTTTCCACCAGCTCTGGCTCTAGCCATCACTCTATTTGCCCAAGCTTCTGCATCAGCAGTATTTCCTAATTCGTTGGCAGCTTCAGCACCAATTAATAAGACCTCAGCATAACGCATCATGTAGTAATGAGAGGTAGATGCTCTACCATTACCCTGAGCAGCAGTTCCATTTGCCATTCGCGTATATTTTGCAACGTGAGGGCGGTTTACAGCCCTATCATCTACATTTGTAAAATATTGATAATTTGCAAGAGTATCAGCACCAGCATCCAATATGGTAGCATCAAAAGTAACTGTTCTTCTATAATCATCGGCATCCCAGGTAGTATAAACCTCTAGAGAAGGTACCTCTACAGACCATCCACCTCCCATTGAATTTCCAGCTGCATTGGTATACTGACCATCAGATCTACAACCTGTAAATGCTACTTGATAATCTCTACCTTGGTCTCCATCAGAAGTACCCGTAAAGTCTAAGTAAAACAATGGTTCTATTGAGCCATCTTTATTGGTAGGATGAAATAAATCTTGAAAATCTGGTTCTAAACCTAAGTCATAAGTCCCTTCATTAGCAATGATTTCTTTAGCTTCATCATAAGCACCTTGCCAATTTTCCATTGTTAAGTGTACCAATGCTAAATAAGCACTTGCTGTAGATTTGGCAGGATTAGCTCTGGTATCTTGTATATTCGGTAAAGTTGCTTTTGCATATTCAAAATCCGCAATGATCTTTTCATAAACCGTAGCAACTGGCGTTCTTTCCGCCATAACAGCTTCCGATAAAACGGTTTCATCATCTAAATAAGGAATAGCTCCAAATTGTCGAACCAAATGAAAATAAGCAAAGGCTCTTGCAAAACGTGCTTTGGCAATAGATTGATTAATCGCATCTTGGTCTCCATCTTTCAATGAAGTCCCTGCAGCAACAGCATCATTGGCAGCACGAATAATTTGATAAACTTTTGGCCAATAAACATTTGAACCACCAGAAATTAATCCATTGTCAGGTCCAACAGTAAAGTTATCATGATCGATTCTTGCTTGCTGACCTGTTCTCCCAATAGCCATCATATCGCTACGGTACATCAATGCCTGAGTCATTTCTCTAGACATAAAGTTTCGGTGATGCATGTGAGCATAAGAACCCGCTACAAAACCATCCACTTCAGTTATACTTAAACTAGCAAAGTAGGCTTCAGGACTTAATTCAGTACGCCGATCTTCTTCTAAATCCGAGCATGATACTAATGATATTCCTATCAATAAAAATAAAAATTTAAACTTTTTCATCTTTAAATATTTTTAAATTTTCTAATTTTTTAAAATTTTAAATTAAGACTAAAATTCACAGATTGAACTGTTGGATAATTTCCAAAATCATGTCCTTGGACAACGTTTGCTTCTCCTGCACTTCGACCACCTGATCCAAAATAACTCACTTCAGGATCTAAGCCAGAGTAGTCAGTGATAGTTAATATATTCTGTGCACTAATAGCTAATCTTAGATTACCAATCCCCCATTTGTTGATCAGATCAGAAGGAAAATTATACCCTAAAGCTATATTTTTCAATCTAATATAACTTCCATCTTCTACAAAACGCGTGGAAATTTCTCTTCCTCTACTCGCCACATTTCGAGGAATATCTGAACCTGTATTTGTAGGCGTCCAAGCGTTTAGTGCATCCGTAGTTGAGTTAGAGTCTCCGTTGAACAACTGAACGTTAGTAAGGTTTAAAATATCTCCACCTTGTGCTCCTTGAAAGAAGAAATTAAAGTCCCAGTTCTTATAAGTAAGTGTGTTCGTAATACCCCAAGTAAAGTCTGGATTAGGATCTCCTATTATCATATTATCATTCGAAGTAATCTCACCATCACCATCTACATCTGTAAACATTGGATCTCCTGCCTCAAATTGCCCAACTAATGCAAAACCTGCTGGTACATCACCTCCTTGGTAAACACCTTGATACTCTTGTCCCCAGAAAGAACCAACAGCTTCACCTTCTCTTAAAATGTAGGTGTCTTTACCAGCAAAATACCCAGGAGCAGCACTTCCAATGATATCTGCACCATTAATAAGGGTGACCACTTCATTTGTATTCTTAGACCAATTAAAATCAGTAGTCCATCTAAAATCTCCTTTAACTACGTTTCTAGTGTTCAAAGAAATTTCAAATCCTTTATTGTTAATCTCTCCAACGTTTTGAAAAACAGTTAAATCTGTAGCTCCACTGTATAATGGAGTGGTGGTAGCATCCAATAAAAGATCTTTAGTGTCTATATTATAATAGTCTAATGAAATCGTAAATCGATCCTCCAATAAACCTAAATCTAAACCAATGTTGGTTTGATAAGACGATTCCCATTTTAAATCTGGATTTTTTTCTTGAGCAACCGAAACAGAAGGATCTGTATCAATAGCTGTTGCAGGAGTCACTTGAAGTTCTGCTAAGGACTGATATGGAGAGATGGCCTGATTACCCGTTACTCCGTAACTCAATCTTAACTTTAAGTTAGAAATAGTCTCATTGTCTTTTAAGAAATCTTCATTGGATATTCTCCAACCAAGAGCGGCAGAAGGGAAAATGGCATATTTATTATTTTCAGCAAAGTTGGATGCACCATCTCTTCTTACAGTAGCCGTCACATAATATTTATTAGCATAATCATAATTTAATCTTCCGAATTGAGATTGAATTTCAGATTCTGTAAAAGAGGAAGTCACTCTTCGAGTTTGCAATTGACCAGCTGCTAAATTATAAAAACTAAAATCATCAGAAAGCAGTTCCTGAGTCAATGCTCCAAATCTTACCGTCGTCGTTTTTTGGTAAGAATATCCTGCTAATAAAGTTAAGTTTCCTTCACCTAAGCCAACTTTATAAGTTAAATAATTTTCACTCAAAAGATTGACACGTCTTCTATTATTCAAACTTGCAAAACCATTCGTCAATACAAACGTTTGTGGCTTAAAAGCTCCTACATTCTGATTAAGCGTACTTTGACCAAAGGTAGTTTTGAAAGTAAGATTGTCTAAGATATCATAACTTCCATATACATTTATTCTAAAAACATCTGTTTTCGTTTCATTGGTCAACTCATTGGCAACAGCCCATGGATTCTCTATTCCATCTCCAACATTACTTTGTGTAAAAGAACCGTCTTCATTGTATATACCGCTATCTGGCGAAAATCTAAGCGCTAATCCAATGACATCATCTCCACCACCATTCGCAGTTTCTCCAGTTGACTGTGTCAAAACTCCATTTTGAGTTCCTCTAGAACCAAAAAGATTCATCCCCAATTTCAACTTTTCCGTTGCTTGTGCATCAATGTTGGACAAGAAGGTTAATTTTTCAAAATCAGAATTGACGACAATTCCCTCTTGAAAAAAGTAGTTACCAGAAGCATAAAAATTGATATCATCTGATCCTCCTGAAAAAGCAATTTGATGATTCGCAGTATAACCAGATTGGTAAATCTCGTCTTGCCAATCTGTATTGGCATCTCCTTTTACATAGGCAGGATTGATTGATTGCCGATAAGTTGCAAATTGATCTGCATCTAATAAATCTAATTTATTCGCCGTATTTTGAATAGAATAATTAGAAGTTAATTCAACAGATATTTTACCGCTTTCACCTTTTTTAGTTGTAACTAATACTACTCCACCAGAGCCTCTAGATCCATAAATAGCAGTCGCAGAAGCATCTTTCAATATCTCCATAGACAAAATGTCACCAGGCTGCGGCATCGATGCACCGACAAAACCATCTACCACGATAAGCGGTGCACTATTGGCACCGATAGAGGTATTACCCCTAACTTTAATACTGATAGGAGCTCCAGGCTCACCACCATTATTAGACTGTACAACTACACCAGCTGCTCGTCCTTGAAGCGCTTGCGTAGCATTTAAAACAGGAAAGGCATTTATTTGCTCTGACTTAACGGAAGACACCGCTCCAGTAATGTCACTCTTTTTTTGAGATCCATAACCAACTACGACAACTTCACCTAACAATTCTGTATCTTCTCCTAAACTAATATTTAGCGTTTTTTGATCTGTAATTGTGATTGACTGAGGGGCGTATCCAGTGTAAGAGAATTGGAGTTCATCACCTCTACTGACCATCAATTGAAAGTTTCCATCAACATCCGTAATAGTACCCGTTGAAGTACCAGCTTTTAAAACATTGACACCAATAAGTGGAGTGTTATCTGCATCCGATACCTTACCGGACAAAGTATAACCATCTTGGGCAAATGATGATAAACTAAAGAGTAGTATCATCATTAGAATTAAGTTAAATTTTAAATTCATTGTGATTTGTTATGTTAATTAATATTGGTTTTTATACTTATTTTAAGCTTTAAAAATTCTTCTTATTTATCCAGTAGTGATTGTCTTTTTGTCGTTTATTTATTTGAATTTTGTAAAAAAACAAAAGCCATAAACAATTACATGCTGTTATTCATCAACTCCTTTTTTAAAAACATTTTTCAATAAGTTTCCAAATAAAGGCATCTGCCATTTTCTTAGTCTAGCAGAATCATAAATTGATATTGTGTCTAAGGGTTACTTTTAATTATTCATAGTCTTGTAAGGCAATCAGCCATACTTTCGACTCATCAAACTTTACTTTTAACTGTAATGGTTTGACTATATTCAGTTACATCTTGTAAGTGCTGTTCCATCGCTTTAGCTGCCAACTCTGGTTCTTGATTAACGATGTGTTCTAATATTACTTTGTGTTCTTCTAAAGATTTATAAAATCTTCCGTCTTTACATACTTCTAGTTTTGTAAAATTCTTAACAATGTCTGGGGTAATGATCAACATCAAAGATTTTAGAACAGCATTTCGACCTGCTTCCGCTATCTTTAGATGAAATAATAAATCTTCTTCAACAGCCGGTACACCTTCTCTTACTTTGAGCTCATAAGCATCTAAGGCATTTTTCATATTGATGATATCGTCTGTCGTTCTGCGCATCGCTGCCATTCTTGCCGCTTGAGTTTCTAATAAACCTCTAGTTTCAACCAAATCACTAAATTCGCTTACTTCTAGTTTTAATACATCAGCTATTAAACCTTCCAATGCGGTCATTCCAATACCAGCCACGACAGTTCCACTCTGAGGCATGGTTTTCAAAATTCCATAAAAATCCAATTTTGCAATAGCAGCTCTGATTTGCGTTCGACCAACTCCAAGGCGCTCTGCCAATTTACGTTCAGGAGGTAATTTATCTCCAGGATTCAATTGCCCGGAAGTGATTAAATTTCTAATCTGATTAATGATCTTATCGACTGGTTTTTCTATTTCTTGAGCGTTTTTAAACATATTATCTTATGCTTTAGCTTTAAATTGGATTTTGGTCGGCTATGTTATTGGTCGACCAATTTTATTAAAAATAAAGGTAATACAATAAATTGGTTGACCAAATATTTTTTTGATTTTTTTATTGAAACAGAATAAATATTACTAAATAAACATGTTTGATGACGTATTTGGACTGTTTTGACTAAACCAACTATTAATTCTATCAACTTTTAGGTTTTAGCTAATTGACTGAATTGATGACTATATCCAAAAAGTTGCAGCATCCGGGTTCTCAGAATCGGCCTCATATTATGTAAAAATAAATATGAAATGCTCAAAAAAAGGCAGGTTATTTTACTTCTAGTTTTAGAAATCAAACATTCTTGTTAGCTTGTGTTTTTTAAAAAGTAGCAATGAAATATTGTCTCGATAAATGACACGAATCAACATAATTTTAGATTAAAAAATCTCTACTTCTAGTTGACAAATTCTAACAATCATGTTTGGCCAAAAAAAATAATCATGCAAAATCAAGAAATTCCACTAGTCCATTTAAAATTAGGATTACCTGAAAATACACAGCAGTATTCCAAGTCAATTCTAGAAAATGAAATTAAAGGCATTCAGGTTGAACACATCGCTATTACTGGTAAAAATGCAATAATTGATTCTGCTAAAGAAGGTTATAAAACCATCTACTTATTTGTAAAAGGGAGGGGGAAAGTAATTGCGGAGAACACCAATTATGAGATCATACCCGAAACCATTTTATTACCAAACATGGTTAAAAATATTACGATCAAAACAGCTAATAATGAGACTTTACACTATCTGAAAATCTCCAGTAAACTAACCGCTCAAGACCATCTAGACTTAAAAGAATTCCCAGTTAATAATACTCAAAATGTATACTACGCCAAATTCAAAGATTGCCAATCCTATAGTGAACCCATTAAAAGTCCAGATACCATAAGCCGCACGATACTTCCGAATAAATATATTCCTAGAATTGCAATGGGGACGGTTCAAACCAAAGGTCCCGATAAAGTTGGTGCTCATGAACATCCAATGTTAGAACAGTTATTTCTAGGTTTGTCAAAAAACAAATGTGTTGTTTGTGCTGATGATGCTAAAGTAGATTTTCCGCAATATGCTGTACTTCATATTCCATTAGGATCAAGGCACTCCGTTTCTGTAGAGAAAAACGAATCCATGTATTACGTTTGGATGGATTTTTTTTTAAATAAGAAAGGGGAAGAATGGCTCAAAACCCACATTGTAAATGAGGACAAATAAAGAATCGTCATTCTCAAAGTGATTGAAGCATACTGAAAATTCCCGTTATACTCAGGTAACTCATGATTAAAGAAAAAACTAAAATTCCACTAAGTGTAAAATTAATGGGGAAGGTGAATTTGTAAGATTTCATGATCGAAGATTTGTTCCCTAAAATCAAAATACAACTTACAGTTATGGGTAATAACAATGCGCCAAAAGCTTGTGAAGCAATCATAATCACAATTGGTTTTCCATTAAAAATAGGCACAACTAAACCAAGTAAAGAAATGACTAGCGCAAATATTCTATAATCTCGCCGCTTCATATTCGGTTCTCTTTGATGAAAATCATCTAAAAGCCATGGCAATAAAGCGACATTCGGAAATTGCGATGAAACTCCTGCGGCTACCAATCCAATCACAAAAATGGCAACTCCCACCCCACCAGCAAATGGCTCCAATAAGGTAATTAACTCTGAAACATTTACTAAGGAAATTCCTTCAAAATGCAAGGTCCCTGCTGCCGCTGCCATGATCGCAGCACTTACCATAAAAATTAGAAAACCAGAAAATAAAGCATCTTTTCGTTGAGTTTTCAAATCAGCCATTGTCCAATTCATTTCCTTAACCAGCGTTGTTCTAAGAATGAATAAACCAGAAAAAATGGTAGTGCCCACCATCGACGCAACGACTAAATAAGCATTTTTGCCTTCACCCGTATCTGGAATATTGGGTATCATTCCTTTTGCAAGTACATCAAGAGAAGGAGCAAGCATGATAAAATTTATTAAAAAACAAATAGCCATCACACCAACGATGACAGCCAGAATTTGCTCAAAATATTTTGTGTTTCCTTGTAAAAAAATGACATAGACCAAGCTGACAAAAAAGCCCGCAAAATATAGCGATGGAATTCCTCCTTCAACTATATTTTTTGACCATTCAAAACAAACATCCGATACAATTCCCATCACTCCAATCACGCTTCCACAAACATTGGCCGTAAGAGCAATTAGAAAAAATAAAGCCACTCCTGGATGAATATATTTTTTGATAGAAGCAAGAGCGGTCTCCTGCGTAATAATTGTAAATTTCCCAAACAGGTTAAGCAGAAAAAAAGTAATGACACAGGATAGAAATACGGCCCAAAGTAAGGACATCCCATAGTCGGCTCCTGCCTTTGCCATAGCAGTGACGCTACCCGTTCCAACGGTAAATCCAAATAAAAAAATACCGGGTAAAAAGGACTTTAAAATTTCTTTAATTTTTGAAATTATCATAGCCCAATTTACTTTCTTTATTTGAAATTTTTAAAGATCTTAAAAAAAAGAGGTAAATTTATGGGAATAAGAAGCCATCGAATTACATTTACTTAACCAATTTAATTAGTGATGAAAGTATTATTACAATTAGTATTCCTTCTCCTTTTCTACAAGGGATATGGACAGGTTGAACTCAATGCTGATGGACCTGGAAATACTTATGAATTAATTACTTCGGTATTAGCTCCTAGCTATAATCCTATAGAAGTACCAGATTGTAATCACAATGAATTTGGAGAACATATTGATGAGGTTTTTGACAATGAATTGAATACCAATGTTTTTCGTTTTCACATCCATACTACACCTGACAATGATCGTTGTATTAATTTTGACAGACAACGAAATGAAATAAAAACTTATGACAAATCTCCTGATAATTTATTAGGGATAGAAAATGAAACTGTGATTTATAAATGGAAATTCAAATTAGAATCAGGTTTCCAATCCTCCCCAAATTTTACACATCTACACCAACTAAAATCAGTCGGCGGATCATTGGCAAGTATGCCCATGTATACCTTAACAGCAAGAAAAAGCAATCCCGATCGACTTGAATTACGCTATGCAGAAACGGATAACGCGGTTACTTTAAAACAGACTCCTTTAGCTCCATTCATCAATACTTGGCTAGACGTAACAGAAACCATAACCTACGGAATATCAGGTAGTTATTCGATAGAAATTAAAAAGACAGAAGATGAAAGTGTATTGTTTGAATATGCTAATTCTTTGATTATAAACTGGAGACCTGGTGCTACTTTTGTAAGACCAAAATGGGGGATTTATAGAAGTTTGAATAATGCTCAAGACCTTAGAGATGAAAGCGTTTTATTTGCCAATCTCAGTATAGAAGAAATATTAGCAACAGGGAATTTAGAAGTCAACAATGACGGATCAATCCTCTTTTCTAATCCAGTAAAAGATAATATTTACATAAAAGATTTATCCCAAAAAATAAACTTGATACAAGTCTTTAGTTTGGATGGAAAGAAAGTTTTGGAAGAATTTGTTGATTCAAAAACTGCATTAAATATCAATGTTTCATTACTTCCTAAAGGAACTTATATTTTAAACTTGACAGGCCAACAATTCAATCAGTCGGAATTGATTTTGATCAACTAGAAATGAAATATTTAAAATGCAAAAAACAGTAATTATACTACTCTTATTTCTGGTGAATCAACTCTGTTATTCTCAAGTAGTGAACACCCCAAGTCAATTAAATAATGCAATTACTGCAGCGACACCAGGTACCACAATTTTTCTAGCAGATGGTACTTGGAATAATGTCTTTATTGAGATAGATAAGAATGGTACTTCATCTTTGCCCATTACGATTACAGCGCTAAATCCTGGAGCGGCATTGATGACTGGTAATTCCAGAGTATACATGGAAGGCACTTACTTGACTGTTTCGGGATTAGTTTTTCAAGATGCTGCGAACCTCGTCGTCAATGGTAATTTTATAGAACCCGTTTTTGAATTAAATGAATGCGATCATTGTAAAGTCATCAACAATAAAATTGATTCTTATAATGCTACAGAATCTCAAAAGACATTAAAATTTAAATGGATTCTTCTTCGGGATGGTCAACATAATGAAATCGCTTATAATTCTTTTATTGGAAAATATGGAATAGGTAGTATCATTAATGACAATAGACAATTAAGTAATCCTGATTACTTAAAAATTCACCATAATTATTTTGCAGATAGAACGCCTATTAATGGATTGAATGAGGATAACGATCAGGATGCGATTAGAATAGGTGCAAGCACTTCTTCACTTAGCGATTCGTTTTCTGAAATTTATGAAAATTACTTTTATAATTTTTTTGGAGAAATAGAAATCATTTCAAATAAGTCTGGGCAAAACAAATATTACAAAAACACTTTTCGAGATTACGCCGGTTGTTTAACACTAAGACATGGAAATAATTGTGAAGTCTATAGTAACTACTTTTTTGCAGAAAATAATTTTTTAACAGCTGGAGTTCGAGTCATTGGAGAAGGCCATAAAATTTATAATAATTATATTGAAGGTATTCATTCTTTCAAAGAAAATGGTTCATTTTCAAATGTGACTGGCGGAATCAATGTGTCTAATGGTCGGTTCAACTCTGAACTAAATGAATATTACCAAGTTAAAAATGCACAAATCGTTAATAATACTTTTGTCAATTGTGATTACGCATTAAGAATCGGAACGGCATTGAACGACCTAGATCAAGAGCCAGAAAATTTAGTCGTGGCCAATAACATCATGTATAATACCAGTATTGATGCTTATCAAATTGTGACGGCTCCTTCTGGAAATTCTATTGCTGAAGGAAACATGACTAATTTATCTAACAATGCAATGGCAGACGACGGCATGTTTCATAGATTGACCAATGGGAGCACTCCTATTGATGAAGGTATTGGAAATTATACTTTTCTAAGTCAAGATATTTTAGGAGGCAATCGAGATGGAAATTTTGATGCTGGCGCAGAAGAGTTTGGAGCAGATGGAACACATCTACCCTATGTTGCCGAGGACGTCGGTGTAACGGTAGGCTTTGGAGCTGAAGCTGTCTCTAATCCAAACTTATCAGTATCCCCTTCAACTATTAATTTTGGTCTAGAGGCTGGAATGTTAAGCTTTGAAATTATAGCTAATGTAGATTGGGAAATTACGGAAAACTTATCTTGGTTAAACTTAGATATAAATTCAGGATCTGGTACAAGCACTGTAACCGCTACCGTTACCGAAAACACAACTGGAGCTGAAAAAACAGGAAGCATTTTTATTAATGAAATTGCTGGAGGAAACGATTTGTCTGCTACCCTAGCTGTTGTGCAATTAAATAATTTTGTCGCTTCTGAAATTCTAATTATTGGAACCACTAGTATTGGAATGCAGGATAAAGACGGCATAAATGAAGAAAATGCATACAATGATGACCTTACCAATTACTGGACTGGAGATCCAGATACAGAAGCCGAAGTCTCTATCACTTTCGACTTATCTTGCATTCATGAATTAACAGAAATAGGTATCCATTTTTGGAAAGCCGACGAAAGAACAACTACTTTTTCTATTGCGATAGCCGATGATGCTTCCGGTCCTTTTACAACAATTATCAATGCTGCAGTTAGTGCGGATTCTGGTGTAACAGTTGATACCGAACAGATCTTTAATTTAAATGGGACATTGGCTCGTTATGTAAAATTTATTGGAATAGGCAATAGCTCAAGCACGAATTGGACGAGTATTGCTAATGTAAATATATATGGAAATGCCAATTGCGAAGGAACGACAAGTATTAGCAACAATCAACTAATTGACCAAACTGTAAGCATCTTTCCAGTACCAACAACAGATGGAATGTTAAGTATCAAATCTATCTCTAAAGCACTTAATATGATTGAGATTTATAACTTAGATGGTCAGCTAGTTTTGGCTACTAATGGCAAGGGTACTTTTACAAAACAAATCGATGTTACTAAATTAGTTGCAGGGATTTATTTCATCAAATTAGAAGATATAGGTCAAGCTAAATTTATTTTAAGGTAGCAGCATTCAAGGTCAAATTATCTTAGCAACAATCTACAGAAAATGAAAGCCATTTATCATCCAATCCTGATTACACTTAGTAAAAAAATTCAAAAGAAATTTTACCTTTTGATCTGTCTTTTCTTTATTAGTCTTCACCTCTGTGCTCAACAATATTTTACGGATCCTGAGGATTTAGCGGAAGCTGTAAACAGTTCCCAAAATGGAGGAATCTTTATTGTAAGGAATGGAACTTATAACGATTTTGAAGCATCATTTGAAGTTGTTGCTAGTGAAAATAATCGGGTAATCATCAAGGCCGAAACCATTGGAGGAGTCACATTGACAGGAGAGTCACATTTTGTTTTTAAAAAGTCAGCGTTCGTGACCTTGGAAGGATTTGTCATTAATGGCCAAGGAGAGGAAACTTTAGTCAAATTAGAAGGATGTAATCATATCAGAATTTCAAGAAATGTTTTTGAACTAAAAACTACAGAATCCATTAAATGGGTCTTCGTGGGCGGCGTTTGGAATGACAATACTTATCCTTTTCAATATCCAAGTCATCATAATAAAATAGATCATAATGTTTTTCAAAATAAAGAAACAACCGGACACTACATAACCATAGATGGGTCATTTGATAATACCAATTCAAATGAAGTTTATTATCAGTCTCAATATGATACTATAAATTATAATTACTTTAAAAATAATGGTCCAAGAGCGGTCAATGAACAGGAGTCTATTAGAATAGGTTGGAGCGAGATGTCGCTTAGTAGTGGGTACACAACTGTGGCGCATAATTTATTTGAAAATTGCGATGGTGATCCAGAAATTGTGTCCGTAAAATCTTGTGACAATATCATAAAACACAACACATTTGTCGCTAGTTACGGAACGCTGTCTTTAAGACACGGAAATAGAAACAGAGTGGAAGGCAATTACTTTTTCGGTAATGAAAAACCCATAGGTACTTCTCCCGCAGGCTCGACTTTATACACCGGCGGGATTCGTATTTATGGCACCGACCATATGATCATTAATAACTACATGGAAGGATTGAATGGCACTCGTTGGGATGCACCAATAACCCTGACTTTAGGAGACGCGATTAGCGGACAAAGTTCTAGTTTATCAAAACATTTTAGAGCAGAGCGGGTAACTATTTCCTATAATACTTTAGTTGACAATAGCCATGGCATCGAAATCGGTTATGACAATAACAATAATTATACAAAAAAATTAAAAGACATTACTGTTGCAAATAATTTAATAACAGGGTCGGAAAACAGTTTGGTTGAAATCGTAGACAGCGATAACGACCAGGGTAACGAAATCACGTGGTTAAGTAATTTAATGTATCCTACCGATAATGCAATTCTTTTAGCAGGTGCTAGCACTACTTCCTTTGATGCCTCGGCAGTGACTAATGAAAATCCTTCTCTTTCGTTTGATAGTGAATGTAATGTTTGGAAAACAACTTCCTATACACCTTTGTATGAAAACGCTTTATCAACTGGAACCGTTAATCAAGACATAGAGGGACAAGAAAGACCCAATATAAGTAATCCCGGAGCAGACCATTATAGCTTGGAAAGTGTTCGATATTCACCGCTATCACCAGAAGATGTTGGACCAAATGCTTATGAAGATTTCAATACATCTAATGCTAATCTCCATGAGTTAGGTCAAACTTTGTTGTATCCTGTTCCTACAAATAATATCCTTTATTTGGATAACATTGATCCTAAAACAAAAACGGTTGAAATTTTAAACTTAGATGGGCAAATTATTTTATCCAATAAAAATAATAACAGCCTAAATGAATTAAGCATAAATACATCAAAGCTGTTGAATGGCATTCACATTGTTCGCTTAATAAAAAAGGATAACAATAGTCATTCCCAAAAGATTATTATCCAACATTAAGATCAAGCTACTTACTTACGAATGATCGTTTTAGTGGTAAGAATCTGGCCTTTTCTATCGTTTATCAAAATAGAATAAACTCCTGAAGATAAATGGCCAATACTCAATTCTATCTTTTTTTCTTTTTGAAATAAATTAGATTGAGCAAAAACAACTTTTCCATTGATATCTATCAATTGAAGTTGACCTTCTATATCTTGAATGAGATATTTTGAAACAATGGTCATATTATCTTGCACAGGATTGGGAAACACGATCCAATTTTCCTCAGCCCCAAGTGTTTGTATAACAATTATTTTACTAAAATCAGACAGCCCATCAAAATCAATTTGCTGAAGGCGATAATAATAAGATTCCCCCATTTCAATAGCATTATCAATAAAACTATATTCATTAAAAATATCAGAATTGCCTTTTCCTTTTATCCATCCTATCACTTCAAAACCTTCGTTTGGGTTCAAGGCTCTTTCTAAATAGAAACCTTTGTTATTTATTTCAGCAGAAGTTTGCCAAGCTAAAGCAATTCGATTATTTCGTTCTTCAAAGTGTCCTTTAAAGTCAATCAATTCCACAGGTAGTGGACTATCCAATATTAAGCTACTAAAACGAACCTCTCCATAGGCAGTCGGAAGTTCATTACCAATACCATTCTTTTGTGCCCAAATAGAAGATTGTGTATAACATCCTGCTTTGAAATATCCCCAATCATAAGCACTTGTATATTGATGGAAATAAGTAGCTCCTGTACTAGTGTTGGTTAAATCAACTATTACTTCTCCATTGTTGACATATAAACGAGCTTCAATGGTTTCCCCTAAATTATAATCCATAATATAGTTCAAAGTAGTCGATTCATTTTTCACCAAATGCAAACCTTGGCTACCTTCTCGATACTCTAATCGCAATGCTTCATCAGTATTTGAAGTACTGTTACTGGTATTTCCTTTGATTTGTAACATACATACTTCTTTCTTAATATCTGGAAGATGGGTTACTCTAAAAGTGGCATTGAGTTCATGTTCATCAGCAAATTCCCATAAATCATCCGTTCCTCCTGGCCTCTCCCGAAGCTCACTACGAGGATAAGCGTTAATACTCGTTAATGCACCTGCACAATGTGCCTTAAAAACCACTTCGCCACCATCCACATAGAAATATTCATCATATGGTGCTGGAGCAATGTAGCCAGATAAGTTGGTTATATTTTCACTTGCGATAGGCGGATTACCTCTATCCTCCCAAGCGACTCCTGTATAATCATCTCCGTTATCATCCAAGGGCATCTGAATTTTAAAATCAACGATGTCTGGTAAAATAGAAGAAGGTGCTTGACCTATTAGAGGTGATGCAGAAACAAATAACAAACCTAGAAAAACATATGAAATGAAAATGAATTGTTTGACAACTTGTAGCGTAAAAATTAGGTGAACCTTCATGATGTTGGCTATGCAAATTAAAAGGAAAAATATTTCGATCAAAATCTTGGTGTACCAAAAATTGGTTTACCAAAATAACGATAACTCATCAAATAATGTAACTTATGGACTACAAATCCTATTAAAATGACTTTTTGCACAATCTGACTAATCTGCTAAATGAACTGTGTTCTAATTCGTTTTTTCGAATATATGGTTAAATCTGAAAATTTGGGATGACTTACCTTTTATCTCTCATTTACTTCTAGCAAATTTTAAAACATTGCGCACATCAAAAATGTTAGCACAATAAATTAATTGATCTAATTAGTAAACTAGCTTAAGTTTTAAATTTTCTTCTACAATCAATTTACCTGATTGAGTAATTTTGTTTTCTGAATGTGCATTGTTTTTTGCGCCCCATAAAAGTGCAACTAGTTTCACCGGATTATTCTTAAACTCGTTGTTTGAAATTTCTACGTTTACAATTCCTCTTGTATTCAATAAGATTCCATTTTTCTCTTCTCTTCCACATTTTGTAAATGAACTGTTTTTTACTGTAAGATTTCCTCCAATTGTCGACTCATCATAACCTCCTCTATAATAATCAATGACGTTCTTTTTTATATTCTCAAACTCACAATTTTCTATGGTCAAAAATTCTACATTGTAATCGCCTTTATCATTTGTTTCTTCTGATAGTTCAATACCGTTTTTACAGTTTTTCAAATGAGTATCAGAAAAGGTAATCTCATTTGCAAATGATTCTTTATATCCTTTCAGCACATAATCAAAGTTACTAATTTCCGAACTTGATACTTTTAGGTTGTAAAGACTGGACATGTTTTCTTTAAGACTAGCAAATGCATATTGACTATTTTTTCCTTTCAAAATCATATCCACTAAATGAAGTTCACCTCTTGGATGTAATTCAAAAGCAGGTGTTTTTGCATTACCTGAATAAATAATTGTTGCTTTATTAGATTTGTTTTTAGAGCGGATCGTCATTTTTTTATCGATAGTCATTGAACTAGTCACTTCGTAGGATCCCTCTGTTAGCTCAATGATATCACCAGATTTTGCAGCCATGATTTTTTGAGAAAGTTCACTTGCTTTTGAAACCGTAAATGTTTCTGGAGTGACTTCTGGCTTTTCATTGCTAAACCAACTTGCCCCATATTTTTTCTTATCCAAGACAGTAAGATCCGTCAAGTTAGTTGAACCAATAGCACCAATGGCATTAGTCTCAGATCGATCATTTCCTAAAAGATCTTTCTTTATCGTTTCGAAATCAAAACCAGCAAATACATTTTCCGTAAAGGAAGCAACTGGAGCAAAAATATTTTCTCCTATTTCTTTTACTTCAAAATTTTCTGCTTCTACTCCTTCTATTTTTTCAAAAGCTACATTTTGATTGTTGATAATATTTTTTTCAAATCGGACACCATCGATTTTATCATGAGCTACAATGGGATTTTTATCTCCTTTTTTATTATAAATAATATTGTTGGCGACTACCGTTCGAATAGGTCTAGCTGATCTAATTTCTGATGGAGGAAGTACATCCTTTTGACTAATGTTGGTTCCTACACCAAAATGTAATGGGGAGTCACAATTGATCCAACTATTATGAGCGATGACAACGTCTGTCACTTGATTATATCTATTTAGTGGAGACTTAGGAATACCATTCATGATGGCAATAGGGCTAATGAATTCTTTTCCTCTTAGGTTATAAAAATAGTTATTAGTGATCCAATGTCCTGTATTGATAATTCGAACACCTCCGATATTGCTACTTTCATCACCAATAAAATAATTACCATCAATCGTACAATAATTACCATGACGAGTTACCATTGAGCCCTCGCATTTATAAAAAACATTGTTTCTAAATTCATTAAAATTGGTCTTACTAGAAATCACTTCAACTTCTCCATTACATTTTTCAAATAGGTTATTTGCGACGGTCGTATAACAAGGAGACATAGAGGTATAACTATCTCCAATTTGAATGGTTTCTGCTTTGGGACCACCTTTTCGTGGCCTTGGGCCAAAATGATTATTGGTAATTTGGTGATAATTATTAATGTTTTGATTCCCTTTGATATCAACTCGAACTGTTGGTCCTTGATTGGATTTACCTGCGATATAACAATGATCCATCTTATTATGTCGCCCCCAAAATTCTACCCAATGATCTGGTTTGTCTCGATGAAGTTGATTAAAATCTTCAATCACACAATTGGAAAAGGAACAATGATTGGCTAAGGTATCTTTATTGATACGGAAAGTAATAATCGACTTGGTTGGCGTAAATCCATTTTTGAAATACAAGCCTTCAACTTGTAAATAAGATCCTCCAAACTTCAAATAGGATTGTCCCTCCAATGAAACTTTACCAGCTGTTTCCGCTTTTAAAATGATCGGGGCATCCTCGGTTCCATTGGCAATAAAATCAATACCTACATCTTTATACACTCCATTGGCTAAGGTAATAACATCGCCAGCTTCTGCATTATTGATCGCTTCTTGTAAACCATTTTTGCTATCGACAAGCGTTGAATTTAACAGAGGTGCATTTTCTTTACAACCTACCATCAAAATAATAAAAGTTAAAAGAAATAGATTTCTCATGATTTGTAGTTTTCTGTTTTCCTATTGTAAAAATAAAAGGGATTCCAAATAAAGTCAAAATTTCCTTTCTAAGATCGAACAATTGCTTGAATCAAATATTCAATGATCAGATTTTACTTCCATGATGATATGGAAACTGCTCCAGATTCATTATTGGATATTGACTTAATCCATATTGAGTATTCTCTAGAACATTCCTAACTCTTAATTATAAATTAC
>CAYTVR010000124.1:0-4921 GCA_964441245.1 uncultured Saprospiraceae bacterium
CCTTACTGAATATTAAATATTCCCTCTACTTACTCATTATTCATATTCCTTTCCCAAGTATTAATAGAATCAGCATACAATTGATAAGATGCTAAAAAATTAGGGATACTGGAATTCAAAGCTTTGCTTGGTGCATTGATCAATAAACAAATTCCAACTTTTTCTTTTTTATTAATGGCAATTTCGCTGCGATAACCATTGACAAATCCTCCATGATAAGCTATTCTTTCGCCTCCATTATTTACTATTCTCCAGCCCATTCCATAGTAAGCATTTTTGATCTTTGGCCACCTTCCAAAATAACGACGTTTGATGGGCGTTCTGACAAAAGCTTGAAAAATTTTATCTAATGTTTTTTCCGTAAGGATATCCGTACGATTACCAATTAACAAACGAAGATACTGCCCCATGTCATTGATACTCGCATTGATGCCTCCGGCCGGAATGGCTTGATAATATTTATTAGAAATACTTCTCTTCGACCATCTGCCATCTACTCCTTTATGTGGTTGAGCGCTATTTTTATTGTTTACGATTCCTTTTCTATCCGTAGAAGCATTGACCATTCCTAAGGGTTCAAATATTTTTTTCTTTAGCAGAAAATCATATTCTTTATTCGTTTTAGCCTCCATGACTTCAGCGATAATACTAAAAGCTGCGTTTTGATAACTATAGACTTTTCCTTCCTCTCCTATCAATTTAATGTCTTTAAGTTCCGGAATAATTTTAGCAATTGGAGTGCCACTTTCCACTAAATTAGTAAAGGTATGATAAGGCAAACCAGTGGTATGAGACAATAGATGTTTTAAATTAATTCGTTTGGTTTGTTCTATTGACGAAAGTCTAAAATCGGGTAAATAATCAATGACTTTGTCTTCCCAATCTAAGCTTCGTTCTTGCACCATAACTCCGGTAAGTGCAGATGCAAAAGATTTGGATACTGAGCCAATTCTAAAAACCGTTTGATCATCGACCTTTGTTTTTTCACCAACAGCTGTTACTCCAAATCCTTTGACATAAAGCATTTCATCTTTTACAATAGCTAAAGCGACTCCAGGAATTTTGCTGTCTGCCAAAATAGAATTGATCGATGCTTCACAGGAGGCAATCCATTTTTGAAAATGGGGATTCATCTGCTTGGGCGACTCTACAACTATCGTTTCTTCTTTTCCTAAAAAGCTATAGCAAAAAATCAATATCACAATGCCAAACAACAAATACTTTTTCATAAATGAGCGGGATAGTTGGGTTTTAGTTCTTGGTTCTTGAAGTACAAGAGAATAAATATATTTTTCAGATAAAAAGTTCTATTGATTCGTGAAATTATTGGGTTTAGTGCAAGTACAGATGTGTTCAATCAACCGTCGTTGAAAATGAAAAAACCAAAACCTCCAGGATCTCGAATGATGATATTGTCGACGACTCCTTCTTTGTTGAAAACGGTGATTTCCTCGGTAATGGGAATATTAGTCGCTCGAATATCTTTGATAACTTTCGGGTTATTGACTTTGCCATTGAAATAAGTCAGAGAAGGATTGAAAAATAAATGTGGACACATCAGCGGTTTCATCAAACTGAGTCCAAAACCATCTGAATTTTGGAGAGCAACCCAACCTTTATCTGCTCCTCCCATTGTTATGGAAAAACCAAGCGTTTTCCACAATTCTTCTGAACGAGCAATGTCCATCGTCTCCAAACTTACTCCTGCACAATTTCCAGTCATCCCAAAGGATTCATCTTTCAATTGATAATTAACTCCGGACTCTTTTTCTAACAAATAAATCCAAACACCACTCGGTCCTGCCAAAATATATCCATCCTCTATTGGATGAACAGCTGTTTGTTTTTTAAGTGCTACTAATTCTTTTTGCCAAGAAGGCCGATACAATTTAACTCCAGACCTAGCCACCCGATCTGGATTGATTTCTATGATTACTTTCCCATCCGTCACTAAGGTCGATTCTTCATTTGAAATATCCTCAAAATTAAGCTGATTGTAAAACGTTAAACTCTTCTCCATTTTAGGAGTAACCGTTTGAATAATACTGTTCATTTTTTCAACTTTTAATGGTGAAGGTAATTTTTACTGGTATTTTCTTCCTCAATTAATTCACTAAGCGATAAATCCGATCAGTTAAGGACAAATCTATTAAATTATAAGAAAAAAGAACGCTTATCCAGCTTATTTAATCAAAGATATTGATCTAATAATAAAAGCCAGAATGTATATTTTCCAAGTTTAAATCGCAAATAACCAAGCACTTACACTAAAAGTGATGGACTTAAAACTTCATAAAAGGAAAAAAGGGCGTATATTTGTGGATCAAAAGCGCGTTTTTTGCGTTATAATAGTAAAGTTGTTTAAAACAACTTTGAATTTAAACATTGAATTAAGACGTGAAAGAGATGAAGTGATGGAAAAATCCGCAATGGCGGTGAGAGGTTAAAGTAAGTATACGATTCAAATAATTGAACGTTGCTATATGAACTACGAGGTAAAGCATAAATTAAGTATCTAGGAATAAAGACTTTTAGCATAATTTTCATATAATCGCAAAAAGCAATAGCATACAATTCACAAGATACCTTACTGATAATCAATAGATTACCGATCTTCTCCATACTGATTTCACTCTTAAATTCAATCATTAATTAGTCAGCCTTGTTCATAGGCTTTTATATACATTTATTATGACTTTTGAACAACTCGGGCTCTCCGAGGAACTACTTCGTGCAGTCAAAACAAAGGGCTACACGACTCCTTCACCTATTCAAGCCAAAGCAATTCCAGTTATTTTAGAGGGAAAAGACATTCTTGCCGCTGCTCAAACAGGAACAGGCAAAACTGCTGGTTTTACTTTGCCTTTACTACAAAATCTTTCTGATGACCAATCACAAAGAGGTCGTCGTACGATTAGAGCATTGATTGTTACTCCTACTAGAGAGTTGGCTGCTCAGATTCAAGAAAGTATCAGGGCTTACGGAAAAAACCTTCGTTTACGATCAGCTGTTATTTTTGGTGGAGTACCTGCCAGCAAACAAATTACTATTCTCAAACAAGGAGTTGATATTTTGGTAGCAACGCCTGGAAGACTTTTGGATTTACAAAATCAAGGTTATATTGATTTATCCAAAATAGAGATTTTAGTAATGGACGAAGCAGACAGAATGTTAGACATGGGTTTTATCCATGATATCAAAAAGATCTTAGCTTTGGTTCCAAAATACCGACAAAATCTTTTATTCTCTGCTACCTTCTCAAATGATATTAGAAAATTGGCTACAGGTTTTATGAATAATCCTGTTTCTGTAGATGTGGCTCCAAGAAATACAGCTGCTGAAACCGTTAAACAACAAGTTTACCGAGTGGACAAAAGCAAAAAGCCTGCAGTTTTGACTCAATTGATCAAAAAGGGAAATTGGGAACAGGTCTTGGTATTTACTAGAACCAAACATGGTGCAAACCGTTTGGCACAAAAATTATATCGAGCGGGAATCAATTCTGCTGCTATTCATGGGAACAAAAGCCAAGGTGCTCGAACCAGAGCATTGGGCGATTTTAAACATGGTCGTGTGCAGGTTTTAGTCGCAACAGATATCGCCGCACGTGGATTGGATATTGAACAATTGCCTTGGGTCGTTAATTTTGAATTGCCCAATGTAGCCGAGGATTATGTACACCGTATTGGTCGAACCGGTCGAGCCGGAATGAGTGGACAAGCCGTTTCCTTAGTCAGTAATGAAGAGCAAAAACTACTGGCTTCAATAGAACGATTACTACAAAAAAGAATTGAAACTCAAGTATTGGAAGGCTTCGAACCGGAAGTCAATGTAAGAACCAATTCTGCACCTAAACCACAAGGCTACTCTCGTAAGGAAAAATCTTTTCCTCAAAAGAATAAAAACAGAAACGGTAGAAATAATAACAGAAATCAAAATAGAAATAAGCCAAGACCACAAAACAAGCCTGTAGAAACAGCGACCGCTGCGGATACAAATGAAGTTGTGGAAGCTACTGCTACTCAAACGCCAAAGCGTAAAGAAGGACAAGGACAGCATAAAAATCGACGCAATAATAATCGGAATAAGTCAAAATCTAAAAATAGACCAGACAATAAAAACCGAAATAACAATAAGCCGAAAAAGTCCAATAAGAAAAAAGAGGAGAAGGATCCGAACAAATTAGATAATGTTCCTTTTAGTAAGGCAATTAAGAAGAGAAAGCCTGGCAAGAAAGGACCGGTGGGATATGGTATGTGGCCGTTGGAATAATTGAATGTGTAAATAATTGAATTTTGAATGGCGCTTTGACGTGTTTGAAGTGAAATCTTATTCCATTTTCATTTCAATATTTTAGAATGACCCTTTTTACGTGGAATGCGTGGAAAGGGTTGTTTGGTTTCTGAATGGACTTTCTAAGGTCTTGGGAATAATTGAATTTTGAATAACTGAATTTTGAATAGCGCTTTGACGTGTTTATAATGATTGAATTTTGAGTAACTGAATTTTGAATAGCGCTCTAATGCGAATTTCACGATTAAGGGCCATTCAAAATTCTTGCATTCAATTATTCAATTATTCAATCATTCCCTACTCTTGCATTCAATAATTAATTTTCCCTTAACTCGTTTTAACAAAAAGAAAAGACTTGATGGCATTTTGTTTGAAATACTATCATACATATCCAAGGAAACAATTCAATAAACAAACACTCCCCCCACTTTTTTTCTTGTTTGATTTTTGAAGGTATCTGCTTGGTTATGAATATTCAATCTAGAATTTTCAATAAGCAATATTCAATGAAAATACTAACGTGAATTACACGATATTGAACCATTCAAAATTATCCCTTTCAGTTATTCAATCAATTCTCACCTTTCAGGTAAATATTCAATCTAGAATTTTCAATAAGCAATATTCA
>CAYTVR010000124.1:5021-20440 GCA_964441245.1 uncultured Saprospiraceae bacterium
AATTCTCACCTTTCAGGTAAATATTCAATCTAGAATTTTCAATAAGCAATATTCAATGAAAATACTAACGTGAATTACACGATATTGAACCATTCAAAATTATCCCTTTCAGTTATTCAATCAATTCTCACCTTTCAGGTAAATATTCAATCTAGAATTTTCAATAAGCAATATTCAGTGAAAATACTAACGTGAATTACACGATATAGTACCATTCAAAATTATCCCTTTCAATTATTCAATCATTCCTCATTCACTTAAAACAACTCGATTCAAAAAAGTGCCTTGTGCTGTTTTTGTTTTGATGAGATACAATCCTTTAGGTAAAACTAGTAGGTCCAACTTCATTTCTATTCCGCTAAGGTTTCCATTTTTCTGCAAAAGAAGTTTTCCTGTTTTGTCTAATACTTCTAGTTCAAAATTTCCAGGAGGTCGTTCGAAAATCAATTGAAGCAGTCCATTACTTGGATTAGGAAAGACGTTTAAATAGTTATTGGAATTGGACAAAGGCTTAGCGGATAAGACAAAATCTGTCGTGGCTATTTCTCCAAGGCTTGGATTAAAATAAGTGCCACTTGCGCTTGTTTCCTTTTTTATTGCTCGAACCATGTAGACGTAGTTTCCACTAGAAATAGGTAGATCGGTAAACTGAGTTTCATTTATTAAATCCGAAATGCGGACAAAATCACTTTGCAAATCTGTAGCTCTATAAACGTAATAGCCAACGATATCACTAGAAGTGGAAGCAGTCCAGTTGAGTTCTACTTCACTTGTAGTGGGAAGTACAGTAAGATTGCTTGAACCAGCAAAAGGATGCATCCGTAAACTTGGATCTCCCATCAAAGCCATGTGAACCAATTGAGGGCCATTTTGATAAATTTGGTCTTTACTATTTTGATTTTTCAAAGTACTGTAGCCAATAGGATAACCCAATGACATATGATGAAAAGTCCACGCAGGACTCCCTGCCCAGCAGTTGGTCAATGTCCAACCAGAAGCCAGAGGTGCTTTTAAAAAATTATTGCTATTGTCCCAATCTCCAAACTGACTTCCGAATAACATAGTAAATACACTTTTCAATTGATTGGAAGCGAAATCATCCGTATTGCCAATGCCCGAAGCACTAATATGTGAACCACTCCCACAACCATATGACCAAAGATAACTTTCATCAATCATCGTCGAAAAATAATCGAGTTCATCAATATTTTCAGGGCCAAACATAGTCGAAAAACTTCGCCAAGCACTTGCTGCTGGAGCGGCAAAAGCATTTCCAAAATTATCATCAATCAGTCCGCGAGGTTCCACTTCTATTTGTCCATTTCTAAAAGAGTGCTCTTTATCCAAATAGGCTCTGGTCAATTCCATTTCATTTAAGGCGAATGCCGACATATCAAAAAAATCAACACGTCCAACCGCCAATTCAACTGTAGAAGGAATCGAATCTTGATCAAATTTTCCATCACCAGGCACATTATGATTGCGCTCAAAAAAGGCCGTAGTAATGTTGGCCACTTCATCGGTCCAATGGCCATTGAGCTCTCCATAATAAACATCTGCAGACCATGCTCCTTGATGATTTTCAGAATGCGTATCTGGATAAATATCTCCAGAGTAAGGAACGGGTACATGACCAATAATGAATAAAGTGTTTAGATCTTCAAATTGTTGATAAGCCATTTGGATACGATTTCTTACTTGGGGAACCGCTTCATTTTTTTGAGCTGTTTGTCGCAAAACCTTCCAACCATCTTTGATCAAATCTATTTCTAATCGATTGAGCTCCGTGGCTAAAGTGTTATTTATTTCTTCTTCTATCAATAATAAAATACGACCTCTATTTTCCAAAACAGGCACCTCTATTCCTGCGTAGATCAAACCAAATTTTGTTCGTTCACTAATAAAATCTCCGACCTCTCCTGAGCTTCCTAAAAGGTCACCATTTTCAGTTTTCCGTAAGGTCCAAGAAGTACTATTGGGAAATAAATCAGGGGCAATCGTGATGGTCACATTTTCACAATCATTTCCATTATCACAAATCGTAAATATATTGTTTTCTCCAAAACCAAAATTATCTCCATAAGCCATTTCCATTCCACAAGATTCTACTCGATAATAACCAAAACCAAAATTACAACAGAGTCCAATACCGTACATATCAGCAATTTCAAATTCAACTTCAGTTCCCGATGGGATACAAATCGTTTCTTGCACCAACTCATATTCTTCTTTGAAAACAGCATATTCAAAGGCTTCACCAACAACAATTTCTGTGTCAATAAATTCAGTCGCCTCTCCATTTAAAGTTACAATCGAATTGCCCCAATTATCTGTATTCAATTCTTTTTTATAAATAGTGTATTGTGTTGCCGTAGGATCAGCAGTCCATTCTAACTGAAGGCGTAAAGGATTGTCTAGAATGTTCACACTCAACTCAACCGAACGTTCCCTGGCACTCTGCGCATCACTTTCAGAAATACAACAATACAAACACAACAATAAACAAAACAGATATTTACCATTCATTTTTCTATAATACTTTTTTTGAAATGACTAGAATTTATGCCGAGGGCATTGAGTTAATTACTTGGACAAAATAGGAGGGGCTTTTCGACCATATCAAGGTATAAATATACTAAAAAATAGCATGATATACTTTATAAGTTCAGCTTTAATATAGGTAGAAAGGATATTTTGAAATGGAATAATATCGAACGACTTAGATTATTATTAGAGTTTAAGACTTGGGATCTAAAAATATTTAATTACATTAGTGGCGTAATATTTTTCCGTTCCGATGAATTTAAGAATACTTCAGTATGAATCGCTCTTTTTCATAGAGATGAATTCAAGAACACCTTAAATTCAAATCCATTTTTTAAGTCAAATAAATTTATTCAGAAATGAAAAAACTCAGTTTATTCATCGCATTTCTATTATGCGGAAATCTGGCCATTGGCCAACAGTTATTTGTAGAAGCTTTTTCTGGTTATAATCTCACCGCTTACGATTTACCAGAGTACAATACTTCTACTGGTTATGTCCCTCTTGGTTTTCGAGTGGCAGGTGGATTGGAACATGTTCAGCTTGGCGTTGAATATCGACAAAATATCACCAATGCGGAATTTACTTCTGAAATAGGTGATCCTGCCGTACCATTTGCGCGAGAAGAATTTGAGGAAACTTATTATGGTGGGTTCATTCGAGGTAATATTTCCTCCCTTCCAGCATATCGATTTGGATTAATCCTTAAAGCAGGCGCTGGCTATTACAATACAAAAAGGAGTGTTTATGATCTTCCATCAGATGTATTGCAACGAGACGCTACTTTTGATTATGATAAAAAATTTGGATATAATGTTGGCCTAGGGATTTCTGCTCCTATTTGGACCATAGTACACTGGGAAATTGGCTATCAATTCAATGCAGCCGAACGAGATGAGGTGATGGCACAATCAATACCCGGTTATAAAGCATATTATCATTCTTTCCAAATGGGATTGAGTTTGAATATGGTCTTTGGGAATACCGCAAAGAAATGTCGACGCGTAATTAGTAGTAGCAGACGATAAGAAAAAACGGAATAAAAGAAAGATTTCAGGTTTGAAGGTTGCGATATGTTGACCTTCAAGCTTTTTTTGAAACTAATTCGAATAAAAGTCGTTGATTAAAAGAACCAAATGTCCTCTTCCTACTTCCACCAAAAAGTTTTGAAAATACTACTAAAAACCAAATATTGTTCTCTAGATTACATTTCTGGATAATAAACTTGATTATGTCGCTAGAAAATAGCAATATAATACTAACCAAAGCGATCTTTCCGTTTAGAAAGGAATAACTACCTAATTCGATCGTTCCCTTTCGTGAAAATACATCAATCTTAAGCAGTTTTACACCTTTGTAAGAGTTTATTGTTAATCTTTTCAACAACTATGCTGTTTTTATTGTATCTTATTTAATCATTGTTTGAGCTATTAAACATCTTGCTATGAAGATGAACACTTTTTTCCGGTTATTTTTGAATCTGACTCTTGTTGCTTTTGTCTATCAAGCAAATGCTCAACAATTGGCTCTTCCTACTGCACATCACAATCACCACCATAATCACGATCATGACCATGATCATAAACATGATAGTGGAAACGATATCGCCTTTGTCAAAAACGCTGGCCAATGGAAAGATAATGTTCAATATAAAGCACCTCTTGGAGATCTGAATACCTTGTTTTTAGAGAAAGATGGATTTACCTACCTTTTCCATGATGAAGAAGATTCAAAAAAATTACACGATAACATTCAAAAAAGTCCTAGAGGTTCAGCAATCTATATCAAATCACATGCTTACAAAGTAAAATTTTTAAACGCTTCGCTTAATCCACTGAGAGGGCAAGAGCCCCGAACAGAATACCACAATTATTTTATTGGAGATAAAGAAGAAAATTGGCACGCTAATGTTCCTCTTTTTAACAAAGTAATTTATCCAGAGATTTATAATGGCATTCGTTTAGAAGCTTATGATTCAGATGCTCATTTCAAATATGATTTTATTGTTGGCCCCAATGCTGATCCCAATCAAATCATCATGGATTATCAAGGAGTTGATCAATTAGAAATAGATAATAGTAATCTGATTGTTCACCTTTCGGTAGATGATATTATCGAGGCCAAACCTTATGCTTATCAACTTTATGACGGACAACATAGACAAGTAGCTTGTGAATATGTGTTAAAAGGAATGCAGGTAAGTTTCGAATTTCCAAACGGTTATGAT
Source organism: uncultured Saprospiraceae bacterium (assembly GCA_964441245.1). Taxonomy (GTDB): domain Bacteria; phylum Bacteroidota; class Bacteroidia; order Chitinophagales; family Saprospiraceae; genus JALZUU01. The sequence continues at coordinate 9,793 of CAYTVR010000124.1, forward strand.
AACAATAGAGATCTCATCATTGATCCAACAGTTGTAGCTGCTACCCTTTCGGGAACAGTGATTAATAGAAATTTTGGACATACCGCCACTTATGATAATGCAGGTAATATTTATGTAGGAGCTCGTTCATTTGGTGTCGGTTACCCCGTAACTACCGGAGCTTTTCAACAAAACTATGGTGGTGGTGGTACAGATATCGCCGTCAGTAAATATAATACAACCGGAAGTAGTCTTATTTATGCGTCTTATATTGGTGGAAATGATGATGATTATCCTCATAGTATTGTGACTGATTTTGATCAACAACTTTACATTTACGGAACTTCTAATTCTCCCAACTACCCTACTACTAATAATGCATTCCAAGCTAATTATGCCGATTCAACTGATATTATAGTCACCGTATTGAATCAAAATGGGAATGGATTGGTCGGTTCTACTTATGTTGGCGGCACCAATATTGATGGCAACAATACTTCCATTTTAAATGACAATTACGGAGATTTCTATCGAGGAGAAATTATCATCGATGAACAACGAAATGTTTATATCGCTAGTGTCACTTCTTCTTATAACTTTCCCGTATCAGATAACGCTTTTGATCAAACCTTTAATGATGTTGGTCTGGGCGATCCTGCACAAGATGGAGTTGTTTTTAAATTGAATAGTAATTTATCTACTTTGTTTTGGAGTACCTATCTAGGAGATCAAAACTCAGATACGGCAATGGGACTCCGTTTGGATAATTTCAATAACGTATATGTAACTGGAGGCGCTGGTAGTACAAACTTTCCCGTTACGCAAAACGCACTCCGCCCAACTTTTCATGGTGGAAGAGAGGATGCTTACCTTGCAAAAATTTCAAATACAGGAGAAGAACTACTCGCCTCTACTTTCTGGGGAACCAATGGAGATGATCATGCCTTCTTCATTGACGTGGATGAAGATAATCAAGTACATATCTACGGCCAAACAACAGGAATCATGGAAATTACGCCAGGCACCTACTATTCAAACATAGGTAGTAAACAGTTTTTGGCTTCTTTTTCTCCTAATTTGGATCAATTGATTTATTCAACAGTCATTGGTACTGGACCAAATGCAGATGGTGGAATCTATTCTAAATTTGATTTTGTTCCAGTAGCTTTTATGGTAGATAAATGTAATAATATTTATTTCTCTGGTTATGGAGCAGTCGGATCATTGCCCACAACTTTTGATCGAATTTCAAATACTCCTAATACTTTTTATCTAGGCGTTCTTGATCCAAACGCAAGTGGTCTTTCCTACGGTACCTATTATGGAAATGCAGATCACGTAGATGGCGGAACCAGTCGATTTGATAAAAGTGGAACGGTCTACCAAGGTGTTTGCTCTTGTACCAGTAGTAATGCCGTGATGAATACCCTGCCTACTGCATGGGCAAGTTCTCAATCTACACAATGTGATATTGGTGTTTTTAAAATTGACTTTGATGTAGAAACGGTCACCGCTGCAGCGACCGCCCTTCCGGCGACCAGTGGTTGTGCTCCTTTTACCGTTGACCTTCGATATACCGGTAAAGATGCCACCGTATTTTCATGGGATTTTGGAAATGGACAAACCAGTACACAGGAAAATCCAACCGTTACCTATCAAGATGCAGGTACTTATGATATTTTATTTATCGCATCCAACAATGCGACTTGTAATGAAGTGGATACCTTCTTTATGAGAATCGATGTATTAGATGGAAGTAGCAATCGACAAGACACGGTTCTTTGTACGGAAGTACCCGATTATTTTATCAACGCTACGACCACCAACGCTACATATATTTGGAACGATGGGTCAACTAGTTCTACTAAAAATATTACCTCAACTGGTACTTATTGGGTAGAGACCAGTATTGTCGGATGTAGTCGTCGAGATTCTTTTGTGGTACAATTCTCTACTCCTTTATCTATTGATTTAGGCCCTGACTATTCTATCTGTGATGCGGCCACTGGCCCATTAGATGGAACCAATCCTGGCATCGCTTATTATGAGTGGGAAGATGGTAGCAATGATCCTATTCGAACCATTAATACTCCTGGTCAATATCATCTTTTTGCTATTGATGATAACGGATGTAGTGATCGGGATACGGTCAACGTACAATTTGGGAATACCCCATTTGTTGATATTGGTCCCAATGATACCCTTTGTTTTGGGGAAACCAAAACGCTAGTAGCTACCACTCCTAATGTAGATTATCTCTGGCAAGATGGTTCTACCAATCCTGAATTTGAAGTCACACAACCAGGTACTTACTCTGTAGAAATCAGTAACAATGGCTGCCCTTTCTCAGATGAGATAAATATAGTCTATACCGAATTTGATTTTGGAATAGATCAGGCAGATGTGTTATGTTTTGGTGACTGCAATGGATATATTGAACTAAATGTCAATGGCAATACAGCACCTTATACTTACCTTTGGGAAAATGGGAACACCACCACTGGACTAACTGATTTATGTCCTGGCGCTTATACGGTATCTGTTTCGGATAGAATCGGTTGTGTATATGAACAAGTTATAACTGTTGGCGAACCAGATTTACTTCGATTCGAATCTGCAGTCGTTGATGTTGAATGTGCAGAAGATAGAAATGGTGAAATTGAAATCACAGATGTTTTTGGAGGAACACCACCATTTTTGTACGCCTTGGAAGATCAGGTTTATCAAAACAATAATATCTTTGAAAATCTAACTGGTGGAGATTATGTCATCTATGTTCAAGATGTGAATGGCTGTTCTGCCTCCCAATTAATCAATGTTTATGAACCTCCAGCTATAGTAGTCTATGCAGGAGAAGACAGAACAATAGAACTTGGAACGAATACGACTTTGGTTGGAAGAGTGACTCCTTTCTTCAATCAATTAATTGAATGGACCCCTGGAGATAGCTTAGAATGCAACTCCTGTTTAACCACAATAGCGGCCCCTACTTCTACCACACTTTATAACTTAATTGTCACCGACACGATTAGTGGATGCGTACTTACAGACGATGTATTGATCAGAGTGGACAAAACTCGTAACGTGTATATTCCCAATGCATTTTCTCCTAACGGAGATGGTACCAATGATGACTTTTATATCTTTGCAGGAAATGGCGTTAGTGAAATACTTAGTTTAAAAGTTTTTGATCGTTGGGGAGAATTTGTCTTTGAAAATCTGAATTTCAATCCTAATATCCCGAAAGAAGGTTGGGATGGTACATTTAAAGAAGAATTGATGAACCCAGGAGTCTTTGTTTATTTTGCAGAAGTACAATTTGCAGACAATGAAGTCATTTTATATAAAGGCGATATTACTTTACTGAAATAATCTTGAAAAAAATTTAAGAGCGACATATAGAAATTTAAAAGCCCCACGGACATTCTGATCGTGGGGCTTTTTCGTTTTTGCATTTTATATTCCGATTCATCTATTTATTATTACAAAAAAAGGATGATATTTGTATCGTTTTCATACAATTTAATTGACCTTTTTTATGCAGATCAAAACTATCCTTTTCGCAATAGCGATTCTATTATTTTCTTTCTTTTTGGCTTGTCAATCTGAATCAACAGAAAAACGTCCTCAAGAAAATATCAAAGTCAAGATCAATCCTTTCAACGCAGATTCTGCTTACGCTTATGTTGCCAAACAAGTTGACTTTGGTAATCGATATATGAATACGGAAGAACATGAGCAGTGCAAAAATTGGCTGGCTAGTCAACTGGGTAATTTTGGATTTGAAGTCATTCCTCAAACATTTACGGCGACAGCCTATAATGGTAAAATCGTCAACGGAACCAATATCATCGGTCGATATAAACCTGAGGTTAAAGAACGATTATTGCTATGTGCCCATTATGATACTCGACACATTGCCGAAAAGGATTCTATAAATCCTGATGCTCCGATTTTGGGTGCGGATGACGGAGCGAGTGGTGTAGGTGTACTTTTGGAAATTGCTCGCCAAGTAAAAAACAATCCAATTCCGATGGGCTTGGACATTATATTTTTTGATGCAGAAGACTATGGTTCTAACGAAAAGGGACAAGATTACACTTGGGGATTAGGCTCACAATATTGGTCTAAAAATATTCATGAAAAAAATTACCAAGTGAAGTTTGGTATCCTTGTCGACATGGTTGGTTCTAGTGATGCTACTTTTCCTAAAGAAGGTTTTTCCTTACAATCTGCTAAAAGTGAAGTTGCTAAAATTTGGCGCTTAGCTCAAAAAATGGGGCAGGACAAATACTTTGTCTCTCGTAAAGCAGGTTTTTATACCGATGATCATCGCTTTATTATTGAAAATACAGGGATCAAAATGTTGGACATCATTAACATTAAGAAAGATGGAAAATTTGGGCACTACCATCATACTCATAAGGATGATCTTTCTATCATTGATAAAAAAACATTGAAAGCAGTTGGACAAGTTTTGTTAGCGGTGGTTTGTAAAGAATCTAATCAGGAAAAGTATTGATTTTTTACTTACAATTTTAAAATCCAGTTAGCGATTTCTTCTAAGGCGATGGTTGAAAAGGTTTCTTTTGCAAAGAAAGCAGCTTTAAAACTATCATTATCACAAACTTGGAAAAAATGATTTACCTCTTTTAGCTCCACCATTTTATGTTGAGTATGTCCCGAATCTATTAGCGTTTTTTGCATGCCATCTAGGTTAGCTTTTGCTTCAACAGATGCATCTTTATCTCCGTTCAAAGCCAATATAGGAATTTTAAGTTGCTGTAAATATGGGGTGACATCAAATTGCAAAAAGAAATGATACCAATCGGAAGAATGACTGGCCACTTCTTGTTTTACATAGGTATCCAGATCACCATAAGTCGCTAATTCAGTAGGTTCCATAATCGAAACGATGTACTCAAATTTCTTTTGCAAGGAATCTTTCAAGACCGATTTATCTTGTATTCTAGCCATATCTTCATAGACCGATTTAAAAAAAGCAAAATCTCTATCATAGGTTTCCGGATAATTTTTAAGAATCAAATCTAGAGAGACTAAATACATGTCTAAATTAGAAATCCCTGGTGCGGCAAGCAAAACAATAAAATCAACCGCTTTATTATTTACAGCTACTACTGGAGCGATATTGCCTCCTTCACTATGCCCTGCTAATCCGATTTTGGTGGTATCAATGTTGGGATGTTTCTTTAAAAAATCAACAGCAGCTGAAGCATCTTCCGCATAATTCATCATCGTCGCTGGTCGAAATATACCGCCTGACTTTCCAAAACCTCTATCATCATATCTCAGCACAGCAATTCCATTTCTAGTTAAATGATCTGCTAAAATTAAAAAAGGTTGATGCCCCAATAATTCTTCATTTCTATCCTGTGGTCCTGATCCAGAGATAAGAACGACCGCAGGAAATCGACCTTGTTTATTGGGTAATGTAAGAGTCCCCGCAAGTTCAATATTTTCTTTTTCGTTAGTAAAAACAAGATCTGTAGAAAGGTATGGGATGGGCTCTTGAATTTTTTGTAATCTCTTAGCCGAAGGTATTCGCTTCCAATTGGTTTGATAAAGATTCTTATCTTTTTTGACTATTCCATCTAGCACTTTTTGATCGGTTTTTATTTTTCCTATAAAGGAAATATCCAATCCTTCGTGACGAAAAAACAACTTGTATTGTTCATCTAAACTCACACTATCTAAACGACGTCTAAAAATACTTTTACTTGGAATATCAATCTTTCCAGAAAAACCATTGACTTCCTTTCGAAGACTTAGAATATAATGAGTCGTATCTTCTTGAACTACTTTAGTGTACCAATTCCCTAAAACATCTTGGCTAAATGCTTGGGTCAAAGTCATACAAAAAATCAGAAAAAGGTATTTTTTGAAAAATTTCATAGCTTGTATTTTGTGCTTACATCATTTCAACAAAAGTAGTTTATTTTAGTTTTCTAAAGGTCGTTAAAATTCAGAAGGAATAAAATGTTCTACACCAAAAAAGTGGTTATCTTTTTACAGATAACCACTTTTAAAACCTACTTTAAAATTATAAAGATTCTTTACTTCACAAATTTCAAATTGGAGCTTGCCTCTCCATTTGTTAGCTTAGCGAAATAAAGTCCAGTTGGTAAACTTGCTACATTTAATTTTATCGTGTTCTCTCCTCTTATAATTTGGTGCGTTTTGTTCATTAAAATTTTACCACTCAAATCAATGATCTCCAATTGATATTCATCCTCTTTCTCAGCTACGAATTGGATACTCAATTGATCTACAACTGGATTAGGGAATAGAGATACTTTTTTCAGTAATTCTGTTTTAGACAGACTAGTCGTTGTTTCTGTTATAGAATTAGCACTTGCCATAAATCCTCCTTCCAATAAATCTACCGTCATGGAAATGGAGCTCACACAGCCATCTACAGTAGTTGTCGTTAAAGTCACTTCGTAACTACCTATCATTGCATACTCGTGTGTTGGAGAAGCTTCAGCGCTAGTCACTCCATCTCCAAAATCCCAAGCAAAAGAAACTGCATCTTCAGAAGATAAATTGATAAAAGAAACGTTATTATCATCTGGTGCCACTAATGGAATAAATAAAGCGGAGCATTCATTATTATACCAAACATTGTCATCGGTTGCCACCACCATCATTAAACTACTTTCACAAACCACACCTGTTACTTCAGCGGTTATCGTTAAGATCACTTCGTATTCTCCAGCCTCTGCATAAATATGAATTGGATTCTGCTCAGTACTGGTATTGCCATCACCAAAATCCCATGACCAAGAAGTGGCACCTCCAAAGGAGAAGTCAATAAATTGAAATTCGGATGCATTATCTGCTCCCTGTACAAAGAAAAAGAATGCTTGGCAATCAGGGAAAGTAAAATCAATCACGCCGCCATCTCCTAGACAAATATGCTGTGTAATAAAAGACTCACATCCATCTTCTGTAGTCGTGGTTAAGGTAACCTCATAAATTCCTTCCTCAACATAACTATGGGTTGGATCTTGATCTGTACTAGTGTTACCATCACCAAAATCCCATGACCAAGAAACGGTATTATCTTCCCAATTGTCATGTATAAAATTAACGGTCAAAGAAGTTGGATCATTCTGTAAATAATAAAAGGAAGTGTAACAATCAATTGGCCAATCATTTCCACATTCTACAAGATCTGTTGCTTCATAGCCTTCACAAGCTGCCCAACAAGCATTGGGGAAAGTAAGCGTTAATCCTGTCTCTACATCTATTGCACAAACCAATTCAAAGGTAAAGTCACATTCACAGTCAACGGGTATATTTTCACATTCCACCAAGTTGGCTGCTTCATATCCTTCACATGCTGCCCAGCATGCATTAGGGAAACTAATTTCATTTCCGAAATCATCCATCACACATACTGGATCAAAATCTCCTGTACATTCACAATTTCCAGGAGTATTATCACAGGCTACTAAGTCCTCTGCTCCATACCCTTCACATGCTGCCCAACACTCATTTGGGAAAGTAAGGGTTGCTCCGGTCTCTGCATCCAAGACGCATACGAATTCAAAGGTGAAGTCACATTCACAGTCAACTGGTATATTTTCACACGCTACAAAATCTTCTTCTCCATATCCTTCACATTCTGCAATACAGGCATTTAAAAAAGTAATTTCATTGCCATCAACATCCATGACACAGACCGGAGCATATATCTCATTACATAAACATTCTACAAAATCTTCAACATGTACTGGCAATTCTATTGTACTTGTGCAAGAGTCTGCTTCTATTGTAAGCGTCACTAAATACTCTCCTTCCTCAGCGTAAATATGAAATGGGTTTTGCTCTGTGCTGGTATTACCATCACCAAAATCCCATGACCAGGTATCAATATTTTCTACAAAAGAAAAATCTACAAAGGCTACTCCATTGTCAGCTTCTACATCAGAATAAAAGAATGCTTGACAAAAATCAAATGGAGGGATTTCGCCAATAGAGACATGTAGAACAATCGTCGATTCACAATTATTACCAGAGATCGAAAATATTACATCATAATTTCCTTCGGCTGCATAGGTATGCGTTGGGTTTTCTTCTGTACTGCTATTACCATCACCAAAATCCCATAACCAAGAAGTGGCCTCTCCCAAACTCTCATTTGTAAAGTCAATCGTCAAAGTATTTTCTTCACTTAGAATATATGAAAAAGAAGCATAGCAACCTAGATCAATTGGATCATCACAGTCGACAAAATCGGCCATTGTAAATCCTGCACAGGCAGCGAAACAATCATTTGGGAAAAAGTTAACTTCTCCATCTGGACCTGTAACACATACCGGTTCTAAATCAAATTCACAATCACAACCTCCAAAAAAATCACCTGCATAAACTACTTGAACAAATGTGCTAGAACAAGAATCACCTTCGATGGTCAGCGTGACTTCATACGCTCCAATTTCAGCATAGGTATGTGTTGGATTTTGATCTGTACTCGTATTGCCATCACCAAAATTCCATGACCATGAAGTGGCTCCAGGAGAAACATCTATAAATTCAAATGTTAAGGAATCAATTACACTAAAAGAAAATAGAGCTTCGCAAGCTGAAGGATCAATACCAATATTACAATCTTCCAACAGATCTTCCGAATAACCTTCACATGCTGCAAAACAGGCATTTGGGAAAACAAGTTGTTCCCCATCATCTGTAAAAACACAAACAAAATCTAAGGAGAAATCGCATCCACAATCATTTGGCTGAGCAAAAGTTGTTTGCGAAAAAAATGCCATGATAAAACACCAATTGAATAATAACTTTTTCATCTTCTCTTATTTTTAAATTAAAAGCTTTTAAAATAGAACAGGATTCTTAAATCTTACACTACAATTATATTGCAGCTCCAAAAGATCTTCAAAAACAAAAAAAAGCTTGCTCAAAATACTTGATTGACCCGATCCTTTCTACCTCAAAAAATAATACAAAATCTCATTTCAATCATTTACAACAATAATTCAATTTACACTTTTTTAAGAAAAATAGTCTGTTTTATCCTTGGTAATTTGGCCTATTGATAAGTACGATACATTATGTATTTTTCCTTTTTTTATCAGGCAACCCTTTACTAGAAAAATGCACAGAGATATATAAGGATAACGAAATTATTTAAATATCAACTCCAACTAGCTTCAAAAAGAAATCGTCAACTAAACATCTCAACATGGATGGTATAGTTGACCAATAAAATTACTTTAGTCAATATTCATTGAAAATTCTAAGCGTCGATCTGAGTTAATAAACTAGGAAAACTCCGCATCCATTGATGTCGGAGTTTCCTATTTTATCTAACCATTTTGGATGAGTTTTTTTTTGCTAACAACACCTTTTGGAGAAGCCAATTGGATAATATCAATGCCATCCGGAATTTGCTCTTTAGGTACGTTTAATTGATTAGATTGACAATGGCTCTTAGATATCTATCTAAAATAAAAAGAATCAAAATTTTAAAAGACTCTATTGGTATCCCTCTCATTATCTCGAGTCGTATTATACAAATCAAATAATTCCCTCACTTTTGCTTGATAAGGAATTGCGTTAATAAGGTTTTGCACCTCAACTTCGGATCCGTTCTCTTTCAAATTAAAAAGGGCAACTGGTTTTCTGGTTCGATTGGTTTTATCCTTTTTATCAACTTCTATAATTAATTTCCAAGCATCCTTTATGATCATCACTTGTCTGCCCGTACCAGCCTGCGATACTTTAAAAGTCCGCGTTGGGAATTTCTTTTCATCTAATAAAATGGGTAATAAATTAATGCTGTCTTTTACCTTACCTGGTTGATCAAGTCGGTTCTCATAAATGGAAATGATTCGTTGACGTGCTAAATTCATGTTAGGAACCAGTTTGAGACAAATATCATAAGCTTTGAGTGCTTCTTCATATTTTTCTAGTGCCTGAAGCGATTCACCGATATAAAAATGGGCAGGAGGATAATAATAAAGTAAGCCTACTGCATCAAAAAAGGCATTAAGCGCATCATTGTATTGCATTTTTTGAAAATAAATCTGCCCCAAAATGTAATGTGCAGTCGCTTCTTCAGAATTGATTTCCAACTCTTTCAATATGGCTGATTCTGCATCCTCAAGACGATTTAGTTGTAAGTAAGCTTTAGCAATTCGGAGATGTAGCGTGGGTTGTTTGCCTGCTTCTCGTTCCACTTTTTTAAATAGTTCCAGTGCTTTTTTATTTCGTTCTTCACCAAGTAACAAGGAACCTTCCAAAATATCTAATTGAGGACTTTCTCGATCTATAATGCTACGGATATGATCTACTATTCCGCGAGCATCTTTCAACTTACCGATTGTTTGATAGGCATGGGTGAGTCTTAAGGCAAAACGAAGTGTTTTTGGGTTTTCGGTGTGAAGTTTCTCTAAAATCTCTATTCCTTCTTGCCATTTTTGTCCATCGATATAAGCACGGGCAAGATTGTAATTATTTTCATCAACCGTACTTTTAATAGCATTAGCTCCATTTTTTTTCGGATCTTCTACATACCCCAATTCAATCAATTGTTGCAATTCTGCTCTGGCATCTTCCTCATTGATTATAGTATTAGGGGGATGGGAACCATCTGCACGCGTGCCATCAGGATTATTGGGAGGATTGA
>CAYTVR010000125.1:0-20151 GCA_964441245.1 uncultured Saprospiraceae bacterium
GGAAAAATCAGCGTAATCTGAATAATCCGCAAGATCTGTATTTCATTTTCGGTATTGGACTGGTCCATCTAAAATACTTCAATACTAATTTCAAAGTTTAGGATGAATTGTGTTGTACTAAAAAATAAGAAATTTTATATCTGAATGAACTTTCCATTTGTTTTTTGATTATCTCTTTGTAAGCATTTTGTAATTAAAATTTGTTGGATAAATTTCTACAAATCAAAATGCATTTTCATCATTGAGAAACATAAAATAAAAAATGACAAATTTAAAACCAGGAGACAAAGCACCAGACTTCAAAGCGGTTAATGAAAAAGGAGAAACCATTTCACTCAAAGATTTTAAAGGCCAAAAATTGGTGCTGTTTTTTTATCCAAAAGATAATACACCAACGTGTACAGTAGAAGCTTGTAACCTTCGAGATCATTATCAAGAGTTAAAAGATGCCGGTTATGCCTTGCTAGGGGTCAGCCCAGATTCGGAAAAGAAACATGTGAATTTTATTACCAAACATGAGTTGCCTTTTTCTTTATTGGCAGATACAGATCGTAAAGTGATCGAAGCTTATAATGTTTGGGGACCTAAAAAATTTATGGGTAGAGAATTTGACGGTTTACACCGAACGACTTTTGTGATCAATGGAAAAGGGAAGATTGAAAAGGTGATCCAAAAGGTGAAAGCGAAAATGCACGCTGCTCAGATTATGGAAGAGATGAACTAGAGAAATTAATTGACTTCGCGAATTATTTGGGATTTTCTAAAAAGGTCAATCTGAATAATTTGCGAAATCAATTTTAAGTGTATACTATAATGTCTTTATTTTCTACAATTTTCTATTTTGCTCCAATCACAGCAACATTAGAGCATGTCTCCAGCTAATTATCTTATCTGTTTCGGATGAATGCTTCCGATCATTCCAGTACTTCCGGTAATTAAAATTTACAAAACCATCCAGTACAAAAATCATTTAACGATTAATCGTTTTGATACTGTTGTTCCATTTTCAAGATGAACAGATAGAATATAGATTCCATTGGTTAAATTATTTCGCAGAAGTATTAATTGATTACCATCAAAATTCCCCTCTTGAAGAATCCTTCCGCTTAAATCAACTAATTTATATGGTGTGTTTTCTTGATCAATATCTGAAAGAGAGATCTTTGTCATATGATCAAATGGATTTGGATAAATGTTTATTCCTATTGATTTTTCAATTGTTTCATTTGATGAAATCAAGCCATAAATATCTACTATGTTTTTCATTTGATAAAAGTAACTAGGTAATATTCGGGAGTGTTGATAATTACTATAATTCATTACGCCATAAATAGTTGGCGCATCATTTATCGACTCAAATAGACCACTACCACTTTGACCGGGAATTCCTTGAGCATTAGGAGAATCTAATTCTAAGAAACCTAAGATCCAATCATAGGAAATCAATCCATAGTTATAATAAGTAGTATCTCCATTATAAAATTCAACTGGTATTGTATTGCTGTTTACAGCAGGATAACTCATTTTATGAAAAACTTTTTGGGTCAATTCATCTACCGGAGCAAATCCAAAACCTTGATAGCCTAATGTTGCACCAATAGGTTCATCTAAAAGTAACAAACAAGCATCAAAGAATCCATCTCCATCAAAAGTCTTTTTGGTAAGAAATACTTTGGTCACTTTTGCAGAGGGAATACCTGTAGGTGATTCGCCTTTATCATAAGAAGGCAATGCATCTATACTTTCAACAAAGAATTCAATATTTCCAAAAAAATCAAAAGCACAATGTGCTGCAGTTAGTACCATGTTTTCAGAAATTAATGTGCCCGAACACTCTGAACTAGTTCCAGTAGTTGTCATCCCATCAAGCTTGACAGAAGTACGCATCGGATAACTAGATAAGTCAAATAAATCTGCGGTCTTTACCAATCGCGTAAAGTCAGTATCAGGAAATAAATTTTCAGTTGGTATTTCATTACTTAATAATGTGATCCCATCTATTGTTCCGATAGACGAAACAGTCTTATCGTTAGTAATCGTTTCGTCGTATTCAATTGGAGGAATGATTTCATAAGTTTTGGTCGCAAGATCGTATACGATCATCGTGTCTAATTGTCCAAAAGTCGATAGTGAAGATAGCAAAAGTAGGAAGGTGAAAATATTTTTCATTTTCTGGAAGTTTGTAGTTTTCAATAAGCTAATGTCAGAAAGGTAACTGAATTTTAAGATGATTGTTTAATTAAAAACTAAGAGCGTGTCTAAGGGTAATCGTACAATCATCTTTATACCCGCTACTTTTACTTCGATATTCATGACGCCTATTATTTTTAAACTTTTTCATTTCTTGGATCCTTTATTTTTTCATTATGATAATTTTATACTTTGTTCTATGTCGTACCATTTCAAAAAATAATAATTCGAGTTGAATAGTTTACAAAAAGAGAAAGTCCTAAAATTTATCTTAAGATAACTGAGTTAGAATTCAAAAGAGTATTACTTTTGGTTCAAGTATAAGAACAAATATTTATGCTCCAAAAGAATAAAATCATCCTTTTCAGTGCTTTAGCGGTATCTTTATTGCTGAATATTCCGCGATTTTTGATCATCCTAAATCGCCAAGATTTAGTAGAGGAGTTTGGATTCACTTACAGTGAAGCGGTATTGAGATTAGTCGTGATGTTTTTTTTTTCTTGGCTTGTTTTGACTTATAATATCCTTTGGAAAGTAAAATGGAAGTATCTGTATCCAATAAATACAAAGTTATTTAATATTGCGGTCAATGCTTTTTTCTTAATAGCTGGCCTTACTTCCTTGACCTTTTTGAAGCGACATATTTCGGACTCTCTTTTAGATGACGAAAGCTACTTCTTTGTTAATTTTTTTATTTATTTGGTGGTCTTAATCTTGCTATTACTTTTGTCTTGGTTGGTCAATCTAAGCTCTCAGCATCAAGAAAGTATTATTGAAAAGGAGCAGGCAAAACGAAAGGCTTTGCATCACCAATTAGAGGCCTTACGATCGCAAGTCAATCCACATTTTCTTTTTAATACGCTGAATTCACTCAATACATTGATTCGTCAACAACCAGATAAAGCCACTGTTTTTGTTAGCAAATTATCTTGGTTGCTACGTGCTACTTTACAACAAAGCGATAAAGATTATATTTCTCTTGAAGAGGAATTGGATTATTTGGAAGCATATGTATTCCTACAAAAAGAGCGCTTTGGAGAAAAATTGGATGTTGAAATCACCATTCCAAATGAGTTGAAAAAAACTAGCATTCCTTCCTTTTCGCTTCAACTTTTAGTTGAAAATGCCATTAAGCATAATGTAGTTTCTAAGAAAAAACCTTTGAAAGTTAACATTTATATTGAAGATAAATATTTGATGGTCAGCAATCCTTTACAGAAAAGAAGTGATGCCGTAGAAAGTATCGGAAAAGGATTAAGTGGTCTTTCTACCCGATTTCAATTATTGAAAAAAGAAGATATTCTAATAGAAAAAAATGATGTTTTGTTTTTGGTTAAACTTCCAATATTATGAAAGCAATATTCATTGAAGATGAAAACTCTGCGGTAGAAAATCTAAAATATTTACTCAATGAAATTGAACCTGATTTAGTCATTACAGAGGTTATAGATACGGTTTCTGAGGCCATTGATTTTTTCAAAAAAGGAAGGGACTACAATTTAATCTTTATGGATATTCATTTGGCTGATGGTAACTCTTTTGAGATTTTTAAAAGTGTAAAACCTAGTGCTCCGATAATATTTATAACCGCCTTTGATCAATATGCTATTCAGGCATTTAAGCATAATAGCATTGACTATTTATTGAAACCTATTGAAAAAACAGAGTTGAAGCATGCGATTCAAAAATTTAAAAACAAACAAATTTTGAATAGTGTTACGGATACTCAAATACAAAACCTACTCGGTCTGCTTCAATCCAAGGAAGAAAAAAAGTTTCGACAATCTTATTTGGTTCAAAAAGGAGATACGCTGATACCTATCGCTGCTCCAGACTTTGCTTTTTTCTTTATTCAAAATGGAGTAGTAAGAGGAACGACAAGTGGAAATCTTACCTATCATTTGGATGGTAAATTGGAAGATTTGGAAAATGAATTAAACCCCAATGATTTTTTTCGAGCTAATCGTCAATTCCTCATTCAACGCACAGCGATTAAGGATTTAAGTATTTACTTTAATGGCCGATTGATTGTAAATACCATTCCTGAATCTAAAGAACAAATCATAGTCAGTAAGGCAAATACTCCAAAGTTTAAAAACTGGCTCAATAAGGTCTAATATTTCACCTCTTCTCTAGTCAGCTTCACTTATCATTCTAGTCGCTTCACTCAGATAAGCCTATCTCGTCAAGTGGTTTTATATACATTTACTGTTGTATTGATAGCATCCGATTCTACCCATGCCTGATTTAAACTTCCAAATCCTTATGACTATGGTACTTAGATTAAGTTTATTATTTACTATTTTTTGTATGCTCCAAAATGCAGCTTTGGCGAATGAAAAGACCATTGATATTGATATTAAAAATGACAGTGTAACGGTTTATGTTTTCCTTCATGAATCTTGTATAATCAGCCAATATTATACTTTAAATTTGCGAGAATTGAGCAATGAATTTTCAAATGAAAACATTCAATTCATTGGCTTATTTCCAAATTATTCTTCTAAACCTGAGAAGATAAAGGAATTTAAAGAAAAGTATAAGATTCCATTCCAACTGAAAACGGATTATGATAAAATAAAAACTATACAATTTGAGGCAACGGTCACTCCCGAAGTAATCGTATTTAATGAAACTCAAAATGAAATTCTATACAAAGGAAGAATTGATGATGCCTATGCAAGAGTTGGTAGGAGAAAACAAGTCATAGCGACTTCAGAATTAAAGGACGCCTTAACCGCTATCTCTAATCATCTCCCTATTGAAGTAAGAGAAACCACTCCTGTAGGTTGTTATATCAGTATGCGTAAAGCTAATTAGTTTATGTTTTGTAATTAAGTTGTTTTAAAAATCGCAAAATGAAAAAAATTATTACCCCTATCGTTTTCTTGATAATTAATGTCCATTTATCCATTGCTCAAGTCAATTTTAGTGAACACATTGCACCGATCATTTATGACAATTGTACCTCTTGTCATCGACCCAATGAAATCGGTCCAATGCCATTCACTAATTATTTAGAGGTAGCAGGCTGGGCCAGTATGATCCAGTACGTTACTGAAATTAAATATATGCCCCCTTGGAAACCGAATAAAGAATACAGCAGTTTTGTTGGAGAACGAGGTTTGACAGATGAGGAGATTCAGTTGATTGCAGATTGGGCAGCACTCGGTGCTCCACAAGGTGATCCCAACCTTGAGCCACCTTTACCTGATTTTCCAGATGGATCTCAATTAGGTACGCCTGACTTGGTTTTAGAAATGGCGGAAGATTATCCTATAGAAGGAAATAATCTAGATGATTATCGAGTTTTTGTTATTCCTACAGGACTTACCGAGGATAAAGAAATTGCTGCGGTAGAGTTTCGACCTGGGAATACAAAAGCTGTTCACCACGCATTAATGGCTTACGAAGTTAATGGAGAGGCTGCAGCTTTAGATGCGTCAACGCCCGGCTATGGATATGAAGAATTTGGAGGATTTGGTGTGCCAACTCAAGGGAACTTTATAGGGTACACTCCTGGCATTTCTACTGTTTTTTTTCCTCCCGGAATTGGAACAACCTTACCTGCGGGAGCTGATTTATTGATCCAGGTTCACTATGCTCCTCTTCCTACAGATGAAACAGATAGATCTTCCGTAAACATATTTTATAAGGAACCAAGTGATCCGATCTTTAGAGAAATTGATAGAAAACCAGCGACACCTTTTGATTTGGACGGTGGGTTTATTAGTTTTTTTGTTCCTCCAAATCAAGTAAAAGGTTTTGAGGGCACTAAAGAAATTGAGGAAGATATTAGTTTGCTTTCTGTATATCCGCATTGTCATTATTTAGGTCAAAACTGGGAAATGTTTGCAGTAGCTCCTTCTGGTGACACCATCAATGTCATTCAAATTGAAGAATGGGATTTTAATTGGCAAGGTGCTTATACTTTCGATCGGATGAAAAAAATACCTGCGGGTTCCATCTTACATGTGAATGCAAGTTACGACAATACCACGAATAACCCATTCAATCCAAGTAATCCTCCAGTGGTTGCTCGTTGGGGAGAAGGAACAACGGATGAGATGTATTTGGTCGGTATCAACTTTGTTCCTTATCAAGAAGGAGATGAAGATATTGTTATCGGAGAGATGACTACATCATCTATTGATTTAATAAGAACAAAAAATCTAGACCGACTGGAAGAACCCTTTCCTAACCCCAGCAACGGAGCAGTTACACTTAATTATTATCTAAGTAAAAAACAAACAATCAGTATCGAATTATTTGACGTAAAAGGGCGCCTTGTCAAGACGATTGTTAAAAATGTTGCTCATGCTGAGGGAAGCCATAATGTTGAACTTAGTGCTGGTACACTTCCCGTTGGAACTTATAAGATTAGACTATTGACAGAGGATGGTTTATTGTCAAAACCATTAGTGATCATTAAATAAGTACTTAAAAAAAGAGAGAATTTTTATTAGTTTTTTAGAATGTGAATCATCCTTAATTTTTATTCACATGATCCTAAAGTATTTTAGGTTGACGATTCCGAAAATGGAATGCAGATCTTACTGATTATTTAGATTACGCTGATTTTTCCTGCGATCGAAGGTCGCATTAGTAGAGAAATCTGCGCGATCTGAGTAATCTGTTCAATCAGTTTTCCAAGACGATTTTTGAAGCTCCAAGGTTCATGGTGATTTGGATTCTTTTGTCTATCGGTATAAGTCTAGAAAATTAGGGGTGATTCATGTTCCAAAATAATTTTTTCGAAAGTAAAACTTAAACGCAAATCACACATCGGTCAAATCAGTTTTTCCTTCTATCGTCAAAGTTCAAATATGGGAAACAGCTAAAGCTATGTGGACTTATTCGTTCAAGAGCTATGTGACCTTCTGTGCCTTGTATGGTAAAATTTTATTTACGCTTAATTCAATGATAGAATCTTAGCAATCGGAATCATTAAACTCCTTTGAATAGAAAAATATTAAAAATTCACCTTCCAATATTTCCACTTGACCTGCCTTTTTAGCCACTTCACAAAGCTTTTTAATTTTTTAATCGCTATTTTTTTTAGATTATAATCGTAAATGATTTAGTCGAAAATTAAAAAATAATAATCTTATGAATTCATCCAGTATTTATTTTTTCGTGATCATTATTATAGCTGTTATTATTGAAGCGACTTGGTCGCATTTTAAAAAGAAAGGTGTTTATAATACTAAAGAATCTCTGAGTAATTTAGCAATACTGATTGGAAATAATTTGTTGAAACCAATTTCTTTGGCTTGGAAACTTTTAGTTTTTAATGCTTTAGTGTCTTATCAAATCTTTGATATTCCTACTAATGTGTTTACGGTTTTTCTTACTTTTTTAGTTGCAGAATTTGCTTATTATTGGTATCATCGACTTAGTCATGAAACCCCGTTTCTATGGACCATGCACCATACCCATCATTCTAGTCCGTGGATGAATTTTACCACAGCTTTACGCTTAAACTGGTTAGGTAGTTTTGTAAGTCCATTGTTTTTTCTTCCGTTTATATTGATTGGATTCTCACCAGAAATATTTGTAGGAAGCTTAGCACTTGGCTTGTTTTATCAGTTTTTTCTACATACAGAAGCGATTGGTCGATTAGGATTTTTTGAAGGTTGGTTATTGAATACTCCTTCCGCTCATCGCGTTCATCATGGTAGTAATGAAAAATATATTGATAAAAATTATGGAGGTATGCTAATTATTTTTGATCGACTTTTTGGAACTTACGAACCTGAAATAGAAAAAGTAAAATATGGAGTAACCACTGGTTTTTTAGGACATAATCCTATCAAAGTTAATTTCCTTCCGCTTATTCAATACTTGAAGGGAAATTTAAATCGAGAAAAGAAATAATTTCTAAATCTAAAAATAAATAAATTATGATCGCATTAAAAAATATGTTTCTTATTTGTGCTATGCTTTTCTTTTGTATGAGTCTTGGTTTTGCTCAATCTCCTCTTTCGAATTTATCGGAAGAAGAACAAATAGAAGCCAAAGAAAATTTTAAAGAAATGGTCAATGCTATTCAATTGGAAAAGGAACAAAAATCTGAATTCATTTCGATTTCTGAAAAATATGGAAGTCAATTGATGAAAATGAAAGAAAGTAATGCAGGCAAATTTAGTAAATATCGAAAGATGAAATCAATCGTCAAATCGAGAAATCAAGAAATGAAAAAACTACTTTCAAGTGAGCAGTATAAAATTTACGTAGAGAAACAGGAGGAAATGCAAAAGAAAATGGCTGCTAAAAATTAAAATGAAATAGGCTTGCTTGTAAATAAGAATTGCTTGTTTGGAAGCAAGTCTAATATTTTGACCTGGCGATTTTCTAGTTTTTTTAAAGTATGCACTTAATCAAAAACCAACGGCAATCGTAGCACCACTTTTGTGCCAACTACTTTTCCTGCTTCATTCAAAACATCTAACATCTCTAAGCTCTTTCGTTTTTTAGAACCTTTGTTTAAGATGTCTAAACGTTCTTGCGTGACTTGTAGTGCAGTAGATTTGTGCCCATGCTCGACCTGACTTTTTATTTTTTTGGCTTGTTCGCGACCAATCCCATTATCTACAATGGTGCATTCCAATTTTCCATTTTTTCTCGAGAAATCGACTAGGATATTTCCTTGTTCAGAAATGTGAGCAACTCCATGAATAATGGCGTTTTCCACAAAAGGTTGAATCATCATTGGAGGAATTAAAAGTGCTTCAGAATCAAGGTCACCTTCATGGATGATTTTAAAATCAAAGGAATGATTGCGACTCAGTTGTTCGATAGCTAGATAGTTTTCTAAACTTTGAATTTCATCTTCTAATGGAATCATGGTTGCTCTAGAATTCTCTAAAGTAGCTCGCATCAATTTTGAAAATTTGGCTAATTGGTAGCGTGCTTTTTTATGATCCTTTTCATTGATCAAACTTTGGATGGTGTTTAAAGCATTGAAAATGAAATGCGGATTCATTTGTAGTTGTAAGGCTTTTTGCTCCAGCTCTAACAAATTCTTTTCCATTTCTAATTTCTCAGATTCTTGTTTGGCTTTTCGCCGAATTTTTTGGATACGTGCTCTAAAAAACAATAAGATACTCAAAACCCCTAGAGCAATTGCTGCTAGACGGAACCACCAAGTTTGCCACACCGGTGGCTTAATGGTGAATTCTAGTTGAATAGGATCTTTGGTAACCGTTTGATCTTCGTTATACGCTTTTACTTTGAAAGTGTAGAAGCCTGGAGAAAGGTTGGTATAACTGGCTTTATGTTCTTTTTGTGGAGGAGACCAATCATCATTCATGCCTTCCAACATCCAACTATAGGTGACTTTATTGGGAGCCATATGATCAATAGCTAGAAATTCAAAACTAATGTTATTCTCATCATAAGGTAAAACCAAACTATCTTTTAAACCACCCCATTGATCAGACCAATCTGCATAAGCAGTGTTACGTAGGGAATCATAAGACAATTGAATATTGGTGAAATGAAGTAAAGGCTCAATTCTATTTTCGCGATTGGATCCTGGAGTATACAAAGTCAAACCTCCAATTGTTCCAAACCAAATAGCGCCAGTAGTATCCACGAGTACTGCACTTTCGCAAGTTTCGCCTCCGCGAAATCCTTCTGCTGCACGAAAAGGAGTGACCTTTAAAATTTCCGTATGGCTGGTATTCATTTCGACTTGATCGACTCCAGCTTGATTACCTAACCATAGTTTTCCGGAAGGATCAAAAGCCATTAGATAGATGTTGTTAGAGCTGAGTTGCTGTTGTTGATTAAAGGTTTGGAAGTATAGGGAGTCGTCGTAAATATTGAGTTTGAAAATTCCTGCGTTGGCTGTTCCGCCCCAAAGGTTTCCTAAGTTGTCTTCTGTGAGTGTACGCACTTCAGAAGCAGGTAAACCATCTGCTCTATCGAAATTAACAATCGTAGAATCGTTTTCGAAATAACCAATTCCGTGCGTTCGAGTGGCAAACCAAACTCGTTCTTTTTGATCAATATGTAAATCATAAATATTACTGGCTGGTACTCCAGCTGCTTGACCAAATCGAGTGATGAGATAAGAGTTGCCTGTACTATCGCGTTGGTCCGTAGCCAATCGTGCGATGCCCGCATCTGCCATGGCAATCCAAATATTGCCTGCTGAATCTTGAGTGATATCTTGGATTAAATCACCACCGATTCCATCCCATGATTTGAAATAACGATGACTAATGCCATCATATAAGGCTAAACCTTTTCCTTCTGTTCCGATCCAAATCCGTCCTTGTCGATCTGCGAAAATGGTTCTGACTTTGACATTCACAAAATCATAGTTTTCACTATAAGGATAAAATGTTTTTTTGTCATAAATGCTTACTCCTCGGGAAGTCGCTAACCAAAGTCGACCACTAGTATCTCTCGAAATGGCGTAGACTTCTTTATCATTTAAACCATCGATTTCAGAATAGTTGGTAAATTGTTGATCTGAAAAATAATACTTACTTAAACCACCTCCGGATGTTCCAAACCAATAATCGCCCCAGCTATCTTGAAAGATGGTTTTGATATTGTCGCTTTCTAATCCATCTTGATTGCGTTCCCGCAAATTAGTGAAAACGCTGTCGGTTGGGTGCCAAAGATAAATACCTTGGTTGCCCATTCCGATCCAAATATGGTTGGTTGCATCTCGATATAAAGAGTTGATACCTAGACCTTCTTCTAAATCATCAGAACCTGTGAATCGAGTGATTTCATTGCCATCAAAAATGTTGATGCCACCGGAGTCTGTAGCCAACCAAATATTTCCATTTCCGTCTTGGATGATGTCAACAATATTATTTCTGGTAAGTCCATTGTCTTCTGTGAAATGGCTCATTTTTTTATCACCAAAATAAAATGCACCTTGATTACTTCCGACCCAAATATTTCCTTGATTGTCTGCATAACAACTGTGGATGATGGGACTTTGGGCAATAGAGTAAGTGTTGGAGACGTTAGTAAATGTTTGTCCATCAAAGTGAAAAAGTCCTTTATCCGTTCCAATCCAAAATCGACCACTTGAATCTTGAATGATATCATTGACTTGTATGTTTTGATTTTCGATGGGCGAAAAATGTTGAAAGTTGCGGCCATCGAATTTGCTCAAACCTTCTTTGCTACCAATCCAGATGTTGCTGTTTTGATCTTCATGAAGTGAAGTGATGTAGATACTTAGTAAACTATCTTTTTCCGAAAAGGTATAAAAATTTTGTCCATCAAATTGTGTAAGTCCACCTCCCCAAGTACCGATCCAGATATATCCTCGGCTATCTTCTTCGAGTGCATAAACCTGTGAATGACCAACCTCATTGGAAGTGTAGTTGATCATCGAGTACTGTTGCGCACTTGTCGAAATACAACAGGTACTTAAGAAAAAGAAGAATAGGAAAAATTTAATTTTCATTTTGAAAATAAATGCACAAAGTTTTAAAAGCTCTAAAGGTAATGATTTTTGATTTGGTGTTGTTAGGGTGTTTTGCTATTTTTAAAAACTATAACTCCAGAGAAAAAAATATTTGATCAAGATGCATCTAAATTGTCCAGATTGTAAACAAGATATCAATGCTTCAGATATTCATTTAGAGAAGACCATTGCGAAATGTAGTGAATGCCATTCTGTTTTTAAATTTGATGAAGAATTAGATTTAGCGGTTCCAGTTCGACCTGAAATATTTTTACCGAAAGGTATGGATATTTTTGAATTAAGAAGTGAAGTAGAAATTCAAATTACTTGGCGAGATACTTTGAAGTCTTTTCCTCTTCTTTTTACTATCATTTGGAATGCTATGGTTTTGCCAGCAGCAATTTTTGCTATTATAACTGCAAGGCCAATGATTATTTTAGGATTGAGTTTTCATTTATTGGTTGGTATTGCCAGCCTTTATTACCTTTTAACTACACTTTATAATACAACTTTTATTACTGCAGATAGCCGTCATCTACGAATTGAGCATCGACCATTGATATTACCGTTTTATCCAAATCAAGATATTCCTGTTTATGAAATTGATCAAATCTACGTGAAGAAATATGTAAAAAGTCATACAAATGGTCGACCTGATTACGTCTTTGCAGTTGAAGCTATTTTAATAGATAAAAGTCATGTTCGGATTGTCAAAGGTATTCAACATTCAGATCAAGCTTTGTATATTGAACAAGAAATAGAACGATTTTTGGCGATCAAAGATCGACCTGTAAAGGAAGAGTGGGAAGGAAGATAACCATAGCTCAAAGAATTAATTTCCGACTTTCGATTTTTAGAGAAAGTTGTAAGTACTTGCAAAGAATGTCAACAGAGCTAAAAGTCGAAATCAAAAGAGGAATTTAATTTTTGAGAATTACTAAATGAAACATACTCTATTGTATGTTTCAGTAAAAACATTTATCTTTGTATTAACTAAAAAAATAAAATTGGCAAAATTATCTAGAGAAGATTGGTTAGCCGAAGGAATTAAGATTCTTTCAGAGTTCGCACAAGATAAATTACGAATTTTGTATCTCTGTGAGCGATTAAAAGTGACGCGA
Organism: uncultured Saprospiraceae bacterium; assembly: GCA_964441245.1. GTDB lineage: Bacteria > Bacteroidota > Bacteroidia > Chitinophagales > Saprospiraceae > JALZUU01. The sequence goes on from CAYTVR010000125.1 coordinate 12,751, forward strand.
GGATCTTTTTATCATCATTTTGACAGTATTGACGAATACATCTCTAGCTTAATGAAAAAGTGGGAGGAAGAAAATACTTTGGACTTTATTCGACATTCTGATAAAGGAATTGATGCTAGAGAGCGAATGGACATATTGGCGAAGAAAGTCGGCGATGCTCAACAATCGGTAGAGGCATCTATACGTTCTTGGAGTTTTTACAATCCATTGGTCAAAGAACATTTGAAAAGGGTAGACCAAGAACGCTTGGCTTACTTGAGAGGAATTTTTAAGGAAATGGGCTATGATAAGAAAAAGATAAAAGTGATGGCGATGATTGATTATAGCTTATTGATCGGCATGCAACAACTCAATCCCGATATTTCTAAAAAGGAAATGGAAAAAATTTATAACGTATATCGAGAAATGATCTAATTTTTTTACATTAAAACATAACATACAGTACGGTATGTTTTAATGTAGGCTTATTTCAAGTATAAGATATGAAAGTCAAAGAAGAAAAAATACCTGCCAAAAGTATCATTGAAAATGCACTAGATCGTACTGATTATTGGGATTCCTTTTCGATAGAAGTACCGATTCCCACAGATGGCATTTTGGAACAATTACCGATTCATTTTTTTAAAGTGGTACCTAGGTGGTTTAGCTATTTGATGTACATACGAGAGCGAATCGCCAAGATGATTGGATTGAAAACAGGGGAGGGAGCAGATATAGAAAAGCAACTGAAAGAATTCAAAGGAGAGGTGGGACAATCCATTGCCTTATTTCATGTATTGGGAAGAAGTGAGGAAGAAATCATGGTTGGAGAAACGGATTCACACTTGGATTTTCGACTATCCTATTTTGCGATTCCCAAAAATGAAACAAGGACAACATTACATTTAACCACTACTGTAAAATTCAACAATTGGTTAGGTCGACTTTATTTTATACCGGTTGGTCCGGTTCATAGAATCATTGTTCCAATTCTTTTAAAAAGAATGGCCAAAGAACTTTTACGATGGAAGGATGAACGGAGAGGAGTCAGTACATAGCATTCTTTGCATTGATAAAATATCCAATAGAAATATATTCTTTTGAATCCTCCCAATACTGACTTTTGATAAAAAAAGATATGAAAGTATTAAATGTTCATAAAAGAGTGATCCCCGCTCCTAAAGAAGAGGTAGCCGAATTATTGAAAACATTAGCCACCAAAGATGATTTGGTTTGGCCTCATGAAAAATGGCCGCCAATGAAATTTAAGGGAGGGCTTGAAGTGGGTAATAAAGGAGGTCATGGTCCCATTCGGTATTCAGTTGTAGAACAGATTCCTGAAGAGTCGATAACATTTGAATTTTCAGAAAGCAGCGGTTTCAATGGAAAGCATTGGCTAGAAATATCAGCTTTAGATGCCAATACAACTGAAATCAAACATGTCATTGACATGAATCCGAAATGGAAGGCTATGTTATCTTGGGCTTTGGGAATTCGAAGCTTACATGATGCATTGATAGAAGATGCCTTCGATAAGGTGTATAATCGTTTTAGTAGTGAATCAGTTTCAAGTGAATGGAACTTTTGGGTGAAACTGTTGAGAAAAATGTTAAAATAAAAAGAACAGTGATGATTAGGAGCTGGAGAGATGGAGATCAGAATAGAGAATTATAAATTTTCATCACTGTTCTTTAAGACTAAGTTTTGATGGGGTTTGGAATCACAATACTTTCACAAACTTGAGTAAGCTAAAAGTTCATATGATTCACTTAGTATGTTGTTTCATTTAGTCCACGTTGAAATGGATTGGTTGTTTTGAGAGAGTAGGGAGAATTTTCACATCAAAGATGCATAATATGCTAGAAAATGACTCGCACATATTTAACAAATACCCGCATAAAATTGACAAATAAAGAGGAAATCGGCATAAAAAATGAAAATAAGCTCTAGATTTTACTTATTTACGAAGAAGACTTGGTGCTTTTTTATATTCTTGTTGAAAAACTCTAGAAAAGTAATTAGGATCATTATACCCCACTTTGTAAGCAATTTCAGCAATCGTTTGATCAGTGTTTTGAAGTAGAGACAGTGCTTTTTCCATGCGAATGGATCGGATAAACTGGAGGCTTGTTTTATTGGTCAATGCTTTTAGTTTACGGTGTAATTGACTAGGAGCGAGAAGGACACTTTTGGCCAATTCATGCTTTGAGAAATCAGGATTGTCTATATGATCTATGACTATTTGAGTCAAATGCTCAATAAATTCAGCTTCTGGGGCAAATTGAGGCTCTATATTGAGGAGATCATTGCTTGGAGAAAGGCGTTTTTGAAATAGATCATGTAACTGCTGACGAGATTCAATCAAATTTTCCACACGAGCTAAAAGTTCTTTTTTATCAAATGGTTTCATAATATAATCATCTGCACCATATTGAAGCCCTACAATTTTATCGGATACAGTAGCTTTTGCAGTCAAAAGAACAATAGGGATATGACTGGTTCGTTGATCTTTTTTTAAGATTTGGAGGACTTCAAAACCATCTTTCTCGGGCATCATGATGTCACTGATTATAATGTCGGGAATAATTTGAAGAGCTTGTTCAATCCCTATTTGACCATTGGTCGCGGTATGGATTTGAAACGATTCCTGTAAGCAAGATTGGATATAGGTCATCACATCTTTATGATCTTCGATAACTAAAACGAGGGGTAAATCTGATGGAATGGATTCAACAAAAGAGTTTTGGACTAAAGTTGTTTCAGAAGATTCTAATGTTGATGTAGGAAGAGATTCAAATGATAACTCTTCGACCAATTGTGCATTTCGAGATATGGGTAAAAGCACCGTAAAAGTACTCCCTTCGTTTAATTGACTTCTTACAGAAATGACTCCTCCATATGATTCGATTACTTCTTTGGTCAAAGCTAAGCCAATACCAGTACCTTGTGTTTTTGAATCGCCAGACCCTTCGCCTTGGTAAAATCGACTGAAAATATGAGGAATATCTTTAGGCGTAATTCCAACACCTGAATCTTGAACTTTTATCTGTAAAAAGAGCTGGTCTCCTTGTTGTATTTGATTACTATGAAAAATGATTTGGCCAGCATTTGGTGTAAATTTAATAGCATTAGACAATAAATTGAGGACGATATGCTGAATTCCTTTTTCATCGAAATCCATTATCAATTCTTTTTTTTCGCTAAAAAAATTAAGTTTTATAGATTTATTTTTTGCAACGAATTGCATAGATTCCGTCAAGTATTGTAAATAGTTAATGATGTCAGACTGTATAAAAATAGGATTCAATTTCCCCTCCTCCAGCTTTGCTAAATCTAGCATTTGATTGATAAGGTTATAAAGATTTTTACTGTTTCTTAGAATAAGTTCTTTTTCTTTTGGTTGATCCAAAATGTTTTCAGACATGCCCATGATGACCGTTAGTGGCGTTCTAAATTCATGAGTAATATTGGTATACAATTGATTTTTTAAAGTATCGAGTTCCTTTAATCGTTCTGCTTCTTTTTGTTCTTGTTCTTGAATCAGTGCATTTTGTTTGAGATCAAATTCTGCTTGTTGTTTCAATTTTTCATTCTCTCTTTGGCGATAAGCCAAGCCTAAAGAAAAAACAATAATTTCGAAAGAAGAACCAAGGTTAAACCAAAAAATAGAAAAATCAAGAGACTGTAATCGCATGAATAAAGTTAGGAGAATGCCTGTTAGAAATCCAGCAAGACCTCCCAAAACGAAGTAGCCTTTAATGTCTTTAGTTTTATACAAAGGAATGATAAACCCAAAGTTAATAATCAAAAATATAACGGTATAAGCAATGATAGCAATGTCTGCTACATTAGGACTGAAATTAGAATTAACGATCAAGAAAAAGTCTAAGATGATGAACGGCAAACTTGCCACACTGAACCACTTAAAAATACGATCCCAGCTCGGAAGTAAGTTTTTAAGATCTAGAAATACTTTAATGAAAGCCATGTAACTGGCTAAAGCAACATAAAGGAAAATTTTCCCAAAATAAATATACTGAGGATGTTCCTTAAAAAAAATAGGATGTAAACCATCTGATACATCACCAATGACGAATGAAGTCCAAGTTGCAATGTTCAATAAATAAAACGCATAATAGACATAGGCAGAATCCTTGGCAATGAAATACAAAATCATGTTATACACCAACATCATCAAAAGAAATCCCAAATAAAAACCATTATCTCGTTTAGCCGTTCTGAGACTTTCATAATAGGATGTGGCAGACTGTAGGCTTACTTCAAATTCTGGTGGAATAGAGGGACGAACACTTTTTATTTTCATAAATAGGAGGACCTGCTCACCAGGAGAAATAATTATTTTAGCAAGATTAGGTCGAACTGTTGGTACAAAAGTTTTCTGGTAAGAAGGAATAAACATACCGGTCTTGCAATGTTGTAATTCTCCTTTTTGATTAAACACATATAAATCAATATGGCTGTTGGCTAGTGGGAAATGCAAAACCCATTCAAAGTATTTCCATCGGTTTTTAACCTCATTTTTGACTTCCATTCGAGTCCAATAAGTCCTTTCAGATTCGAACGGATTTGGTGAACTTTCGATAGGAATAAAAGGATAATCTTGACCTTGAATATACAGATTTTGAATATCGAAATTTTCATCTACATCTTCTAAGATGGACATGAAGGACTTAAGCTGATAAAGAGAATCATTGCCAGTTTTAATGGACATAACCTGCCCAACACTTGCAGTTGTAGCAAAGAGAAATGCTAACATGAAAGATAAACACAATTGTGTCTTCACGAATTTTTATTTGGGCTAAATATTTTTTGGCTTACTTGACAGTAAAAGGAGTTTAAGTTTTGTATTTTGTTGGGTATGAATTAGATTTTTAGTTGAAAAAATCTGGAGTAGCATTTTTTTGATAAAAAATCTTTTAATTCTAAACAAATATAATCTTTTAAAACTCAATACCTTGAAACAAAGCATCATTTTAACAATTACTCTTTTATTTATTCTGTTTTCCTTTTCTTCTTGTGAAAATGAATCTAAAGAATCTTTGAATATCATCTTGATCACAGTGGACAACCTAGGAGTTAATGAAGTGGGCCATGCGGACAACATAGATATTTCAACGCCTCATTTGGATCAATTGGCCTTAGGTGGAGCCACATTTTCAAAAGCCTATACAGGAAGCCCTGATTTTGAAATGGCCCAAAGTACACTATTGTCAGGTCAACATGTTGGCAGCTTGGCCAATAAAAATATACCTGCGACGAGCTCAAAAATGTTCAGTTTATTTCAAGAACATGGTTTCGCGACAGCGATACAAGCGAAGCCATCATCAACTTCTTTTCCGGCCAATCTTCAAGCATATATTGATGAACACAAAACTCAATCTTTTTTATATTTCGCTCCACTTCAATTGTCTGATGATGCCTTTAATTTATCTCCAGAAAATCCCAATCTAAAACGATATGAAAATAAAGAATGGACTTCGCAACAAAAAATATATGCGGCTAAAATTTCTTGGTTAGATGAACAAGTTGGGATGCTTGTCAAAACAATTCAAGCTGCTGGCTTAGAAAAAAACACCTTGTTCCTTTTTTGCGCTGCGAGTGGAGTGGAGGAGGATTTGGCTATAGCCAAAACGAACGGAGACTTACGAGGTTTTGCGGGAGAATTATATGATGGAGGTATTCGTGTACCCATGATAATGACTTGGTCTGGAACCATTCCTGCTGGACAAAAAATAGATCGCTTGGTTTATTTTCCGGATCTATTGCCTACCTTATTACAAGCTGCGGCGTATAAGCAAAAATTGGAACCAATGGATGGCCTTTCTTTTTTCAATGTATTGAAAAACATTCCTGAAGAAGAAAAAAAACGATTTGTTTATTGGCAAACTCCTGACCCTACAGCAGAAAATTTTCAACAAGTCCTTCGCTACCGACAATGGAAAATGATGCGAACGAATAAAACAGAACCTTGGAAATTGTATGACATGATTACCGATCCTAAAGAAACCGATGATGTATCTCCCTATCATCCAGGAAAGATGCAAAAATTTAAAGAATGGATTGCGAAAAATATATAAACCATTATTGTTTCTTCGGAGAAATTGATTATGTTTTTTAGAAAACAAAGTACAGCTCAATTGTTTAGAATTAGCTCAGTAATAAATGCGTATGTAACCATAGTTGTGCTCAGCAAAGATTGATCACATTGGATATATTAATCAGTAAACTGTCTTTAAGAAAAACTATTGTATTTGAAACGTATATAAATGTATCAAAGAATTGCGCATATAGCTCTTGTCGTTAAAGATTACGACGAAGCAATTGACTTTTATGTCAATAAACTAGATTTTCAATTATTAGAAGATACCAAATTAGATGAAGAAAAAAGATGGGTCATTGTTGCTCCGCAAGGTGCTAAAGAGTGTTGTTTATTGTTAGCAAAAGCAGCCAATGAAGAACAAATGAAAAGTATAGGCAATCAAGCTGGTGGACGAGTTTTCTTATTTCTTTTTACGGATAATTTTAAAAGAGATTATGAAAAATTGAAGCAACGAAATATAAAGTTTGTTAGACCTCCTCAAGAACATGATTATGGTATTGTGGCTGTATTTGAGGATCTATATGGAAACATGTGGGATTTACTGGAGCCGAATGAAAATAATAAAGGATTCATTATTCCATAATATTTCAATAATCAAAGAAGTATGCTTCAATTGATGAAAAATAAAATGATGCCCGACATCTAAATATATTTTTATGAAAATCTATATGGTTGATAAATAAACCTAACTCCTCTTACAAGCAACCCTTTTCGAATTATTTACGTGTTAATAAGTGAGTACTTAATTGGATTTACTAAAATATTTGATTTTGAAAAAACCAACCGAGGTCTTTTTGACCATCCTTTTTTTATTCTTCAGTAATTTGGCGCAAGCACAATGGGAAAAAGTATATGAAATCACAGATAATAATTTTTACACCATTCATGCCTTGACGAATGAAAAGGTACTGATCGGTGCAGAAAAAGGAACGGCTTATCGATCAGAAAATGGAGGGCAAGATTTTTCCTTGACTCAACTGCAAGTTTTTGGTTTTATCTATTCTTTTGCTTTTGAAGCAAACAAACAGGTCGGATATTTAGGAGGTGGTTGTTATTTTACCTTTGACGAATGTCCTGGTAATACAATTTATAAAACCATTGATGGAGGGGAGAGTTGGGAATTGACATTTGCGGGAGAGGATGAATTTCACATCGGCGTATTCATAGATATTGAAATACCTGCGCCCGATATTGTCTTTGCGATTAGTGATATTGGTATTCTTTTTCGGTCTATTGATGCTGGGGAGAATTGGACTAAATTGGTGATCACTCCAGAAACGGAAGGAAGTATCAGTAGTAAT
>CAYTVR010000126.1:0-19783 GCA_964441245.1 uncultured Saprospiraceae bacterium
ATCGGTTGATCGGTTGATCGGTTGATCGGTAACGTAGTTATTTTTTAATTTGCTATAAATTATTTTTGCTTTTTTCTAGATTCGAGATATTTGATATAACCGTTTATCATTCGTATTAATGTTTCTACTTCTGATTTCAACTCATTTCGCGTGCTTAGTGTAATCAATTCACATTCATAAGCGCAATTTAAATGATCTTGAGTTTCGGTGAGAGATCCTCGAGCAATCCGGCAATATTGAATATTCTCTTGATAATGATATCTACCATGTCCCTCCGCAATATTTGCAGGACATTTTCTAGTACTTCTTAGGATTTGATCTGTTAGTTTATAAATTTCAGTTGCAGGAAAGCTTTTTGATAAAAGGAATATTTTTTTCCTCAATACACAAGCTCTTTTATAAATTTCCAAATCCTCAAAATGTTTACTATCCATATTTTATTCGATAAAAAAATGCCTGCGGATTTACCAGTCAACTAATTTACCAATTAACTACATTATCTTCCAAAATCATCTTGCAATCTTACAATATCATCTTCATCAGAAGGATTTTCGGGGTCTATGTGTTGCCAAATTTCGGCAATAATGCCTACTTCTTTTAAACCAACTAAGCGGTGTCGTTCTCCTTGAGCTAACACTACTTTTTCACCAATGACCATCCGATCTACATTTCCTTGATCATCTGTCATACTTCGTACTACTCCAGCCTCCCCTTCTATTAACTTCCAAACTTCTGAGCGTCGATGATGGTATTGCCAAGAAAGACGCTTTTCAGGCGCGACAATCAAAATTTTAGGGCTTACCCGTCCTCCTTTAGTTAAAGCAATAGGATCTTCTTCTGGATAATAGGTTTGACAAAATTTCTCTCCCTGTTCTTCTTTGATCACAAAAAAACCACCCCAAGGACGATTAAAATCTGTTCTCTCGAAGGTAAAACCAAGGCTAGTTAATTTTGCTTCTATTCCTGAAAAAAGCTTTATCAAATTTTCTGATTTATTCATATTCATTTTTTATTTCAAAACCTGCATTTTTTAAAATTCGGTCTCTCCTAAACAATTCGATATCTGCCTTTACCATTTCGCTACAAAGCATATCTAAATTATACTTTGGCTCCCAACCAAGCTTGGATTTTGCTTTGGCTGGATCACCAATCAATAACTCAACTTCTGTTGGTCTATAGTACTGCGGATCAACAGCCACAACTTCTTTACCTATAGGAATTTGAAAGTCTGGATGTGTAGAATTTACTACAATACCTACTTCATTTTTACCTTCTCCCCGAAACTCTAATTCCACTCCAATTTCTTTGAATGACATTCTAACAAAATCTCGCACACTTGTAGTAACCCCTGTTGCGATAACCCAGTCTTCTGCAATATCTTGTTGAAGTATTTTCCACATACATTCTACATAATCTTTTGCGTGTCCCCAATCTCGCTTAGCATCCAAATTACCAAGGTGTACTTTTTCCTGAAGTCCAAGTGCCATTTTAGCAATAGCTCTAGTGATCTTACGAGTTACGAAGGTCTCCCCTCTTAATGGTGATTCGTGGTTGAAAAGGATTCCGTTGCAAGCGTAAATGTTGTATGCTTCTCTGTAGTTTACTGTGATCCAGTAAGCGTACATTTTGGCTACTGCATACGGTGAACGAGGATAAAAAGGAGTTGTTTCTTTTTGTGGGACTTCCTGAACTAAACCATACAGTTCGGAAGTAGAAGCTTGATAAATTTTAGTCTTCTCACTTAGTCCCAATATACGAACCGCCTCCAAAATCCTAAGTGTTCCTAGCCCGTCCACATCTGCAGTATACTCTGGAGAATCAAAGCTTACTTTTACGTGAGACATTGCTCCGAGATTGTAAATCTCATCAGGCTGAACTTCTTGAATTATTCGAATGATATTGGTCGAATCTGATAAATCTCCATAATGCAAGAGTAATTTAGATTCTTTTATATTCGGATTATTATATATATGATCAATTCTCTGTGTATTAAAAAGAGAAGCTCTTCTTTTAATGCCATGAACCTCATAGCCTTTCTTCAAAAGAAATTCAGAGAGATAGGCTCCATCTTGTCCTGTTATTCCTGTTATAAGTGCTTTTTTCATTATAAATCTAAAATTTTAGGTCGCTTAGGTAAATTTGAGAAGATTCTAAATGGCAAATTACTTTTAGAAAAGATAATAACCCAAGCTGTCAAAAAAATAAGTAATAAGTCTATAAATATTGATTTGTTTTCTTGATACCATAATTCTAATGCTCCTTTATAAGGGGCAATATTTTTTTGGTAAAATTCATGTGGAGGTATATTTGAATTAGAAATGAGGTTTTCTTCGTCTCTAAAAATAATAGATCCTATCCCGGTAATACCTGGCTTCGAATTATAAACTAAGTTTTTTACTTCTTCAGTGTAAGCATCAAATGTTCGATCTACTAATGGCCTAGGACCAACGATGCTCATCTCTCCCTTTATAACGTTAATGATTTGAGGAAATTCATTCAATTTTGTTTTTCTTAAAAAATTACCCGCTGGAGTAACACGAGGATCATTTCTTAAAGTTATACTTCCTGTACCTATGTTTGGACTATCTTTCAACATAGTAGCAAATTTCCAAATATCAAATTTTTTATTCTTATAACCAAGACGCTTCTGAAAATAAAAAACGTGTCCTTCTCCTGTCAATAATAAGATCATTACGATGGGCAAGAAAATAGGTAAAAAGAGTAAAAAAGTTATTATAGATATGAATAAATCTATGAATCTTTTTAATATTCTATACATCTTTACATCTTTTGATCTAGACTTTTTCCTGTTTCAATATGGCTAAAGTCGGGTAAATATTGATTTAATAACTGTATAATATCTGTCTTTTGAATACCATTATTTTTAAATAATATTCGAAATCTATTGAGAAGTTCATCTATTTCGCTTCCTCTTGGAATAGCTTGATTATCGATAACTCCTAAGGCTTTAAATTTATCCATCTTAACATTATCTGCATCTGTAAAAAACTCTTCAAAGGATTTTTCACCCGAAGTATCTGTTTTAAAAAAGTAAACTGGATACTTTTTATTTTCTTTTGTCCAAGCAAGTGCTTTCATTCTTGCTTCTTCCTCTGAAACACAAAAATCAGGTTCCATACCTAATTCGTGTAAATAATGCTCTGCTATATTAGAAAATGTCATCATTTGGTGTTCACTTAATTTTGGAAAAAATATATTTTTTGACTTTCCTAAAATACAAGCTAACATACATAATTGTCCAGATTCTAAAGGAGATACAAAATAACGTTTGACATCTATAGGAGAAGAAATTGGTTGCTTTTTCATTAACCTGTTATTAAAACCATACAACAAACTACCATTAGAAAAAGCCACATTTGCAAATCGTGCGGTACAAATCTTTAAATCATCTGCATAGGACATAAGTACCTTTTCCATTAATTTTTTACTCGCCCCCATTACATTTACAGGATTAGCAGCTTTGTCTGTTGAGACTGAGAAAAAATGGGTTGGTCGATTTTTTATAGCTAAATCTAAAAGAGCTTTAGTATTAAATACATTATTCTGAATCATGGCTTCAATTGCTAAATGATCCTTCTCACTACGCACATGTTTATGAGCAGCAAAACAAGCTACAATGTCATAAGTATTTGCTAAATATAATTTCTTAAAGATTTCAGATCCAAAATCAAATGGATATGTTACGTAATCTTGAGGTATATAGTCATTATAACTGCTTCTCAAATCTCTCGTTAATTCTGTTAAACCATTTTCACTATAATCAACTACCGTTAATTTGCTAGGTTGAAAAGGTAGAATTGCTTTAATAAAAGAAGCCCCAATAGTTCCTGCCCCTCCAATTACAAGTACAGATTTATTATTAATATTTTCTCTTAACTGACCATAGTTATTCTGAATATCTTCTAAAAAAAAACTCTTTGACCTTTTTGTAATAAATTTTTCAATAAATAAAGTCTGATTAAAAAATTGCATATTTTTTTTAATTTAATATCATCTTTTTTATACCTTCTTCGAATGAATAAGGCGGATTAAAAGATAATTTTCTGTTAGTCTTGCTATTATCAATAATATATGAATCAAGCAAACGAGTGTAAATATTGGGTTTTACTATTTTTATAATGCCCCATATTATTTTCGGTAACCCTATATTCTTTTTTTGAAGATTCATATGTTTCATCATTGTTTCAATCAATAATGACGTTGATTTTCGTTCTCGGTCACCTGCTATAAAGATACCTTGAGGTTTTGATTTCAAAATATGAATAATGAGAGCTGTTAAATTTCCAACAAAAACCATTGATCTCTCATTTTTGATATTTTTAAAAGGAAGAATAGGTAATTTTCGAATCAAATTTTCCAATTTTCTTAAATTTCCTTTAACCATTGGCCCATAAACTAAGGGAGGTCTAATAATAGATACTATGAAATCTTTTGATGCTAATTTTAGTAAATCTTGCTCCGCAATTAATTTACTTTTTCCGTAAGGATCCGTAGGGTGACAGATAGAATCTTCGTCTAATATAATATTAACTTTGTCTCCAAAAACTTTTACAGTACTAATAAAAACGAAATGAGAAACACCTACTTTTTTTGCTTTTTTTGCTAGTTCAATCGTTAATTGATGATTCACTTTGAAATATTCATTTGGATCGATCTCTTTCATCTGATGGGCTTTACCTGCTAAATGTAGAATTGTTCCGACTTTATTAAGTTTAAGCTCACTAACTGATAATGACCTTAAAGAAACTTTTTCAATAGAAAACTTTTCTTTAAGATGTGGAATAGCATATTTTCCTATAAAACCCGAAGAACCTGTGACAAGAATATTATTATTCACTTATGAAAATATTCTAAATTGAAATAATTTAGATGAAGTTCTAACTAAAGAAACAATTGGCCAATATTTTAACTTTTTTAATTTCGCATATCTATGCACTATTTTGAATTGCTTTAATACTGTTTTATAAGATCCCGTACTAGTACCTCCATACCCCATAATTAAATGATGATCTGAAATCGTCTGAATATTTAAGTCTTTCTTTTTTGTTGCCAAGTCAAGCATCCAAAGAATATCAACGGCAAGAGTATGTGAAAATTCTTGGCTGAATAACCCATTTAGGTTATACATTTCTTTTTTTAAAAACAAGGAAAAGTGAGGAGGCAAAATACCAATAGTCATTTTAGCCGGAGAAATATTACTAGGATACCATTTCCTAATAATTTTTCCTTTGGAATCACTAAACTCACAACCAATACATATACCATCAATTTTCTCATTTTGAGATATTTTATCATATACTGATTGAAAAACGTTTTTATCGCTTAGGTGATCATCTGCTCCCATTAAATAAATAATATCTCCAGTGGATTTGTTTATACCTTTATTAAGAGCATCAAAAATACCATTATCTTTTTCATGAATCAGTTTATCAATTGAAAATTTATTATAAATAGATGAGGTATTGTTATTTTCTAAACAACCTTCAACTACTATAATCTCGAAATCATGATAAGTTTGATTGATGATAGATTCTAGTGTATACTCTATTCTTTTATCATTAAAATTGGGTATAACAATACTAATTTTCATTTAATTTATTTTTTATCCATTCATAAGTTAAACGAAGCCCTTCATTTAACGTGTAATTAGGTTTCCAATTTAATGTCTCTTTGGCTAATTGATAGTTAGCATATCTACCTTTATCTCCTTCAGGTTTAGTCCTATCAAATTTGATTTTTATATCCTTACCAGAAATTTTTATTAATTCTTCTGCCAATTCTTTAATTGAAGTACAGTAGTCTGGTCCTATTTGTACAATGGGTGGTAACGTTTCTGCATCAATAGCTTTTTTAAATGCATCAACTACATCTTCAACATATAAAAATGCGCGTCCTTGTTTTCCACTTCCCCACACTATTAAATCTTCTCCATTTTTCAAATGAATTAATCGGTGAATTAATGAAGGAATAACTTGCATCTTTTTAGGATCTAAATCAGAGTGAATCCCATAAACATTGTGAAGCATTAAAGTTGAAAATTGAAAATCAACTTTTTTACTCAAATATTGCAATTCTAAGCTTCCCACAAGTTTACTCCAACCATAACCAGATTCAGGCTCTGCGGGAAAAAGATCAGATTCTTTTAAGACAGAATCTAATCCTGATTGCATGTCTTTAGGAAAACTACATGCTGTTCCTGCATATAAAACTTTATTAACATTAGCGTTGGCTGCCCAAGCAAATGTATTAGAATTTATGATATTATTCACTTTAAATATATCATATTCATTATTAAAAACATAATCAATCCCAGCTACGATATCTGCTAGATGAATTAATATATCACATTTTGTAAAAATATTTTGAACTATTTTCTCATTTTGATATTTAGATAAATCAATATTATGAAATTGACGTTCAATATCAAAGTTAGGAATATTGGAAATATTCTCAAGCTTACCTCGCCACAAATTATCAATGATAATTACGTTATGTCCTAATGAACATAACTTTGATGCTAAGCAAGATCCTATCATTCCTGCTCCTCCTGTTATACATATTGTTTTATTCATTTTCATTAAATATTAAACTCAACTTTCATGAGCATTGTTTTAAAAATTTTAATTAGAGACTCCACTAAATAATTTAAAAAAATAGTTTCTAAACCAAAACAAAAATTTATTTGCAAACATAATAAACTTCAACTTTTCCACCATTGATAAACTTGGTAAGAATAACAATGGTAGGACTTTCTTTTCCTGACTATATTCTGTTGCCTGGATATAATTGAAGACATAATTTTTAATAAAAGGATTATTTTCATGTTTATGCTTAGCATAAAATAGCTTGTATGCTTTCATTCTTTTAAAAAAACCTTGACGTTTTTTTTCAAAAGACGAACCATAACCATATGTATTATTACTATGAATTCGATATAAATAAAGGGGACTTGGAATATGTTTGTTAACTGCAAAAGCTCTTAAATAGAGAGAACTCCATGTATCCTCATTTGGGAGTTCTAGTGGTATAGGAAAAATCATGCTACCTATCTTTTTAGAAAATAAAATAGATCCTCCAGAATAATTTGGTAGCATTTTATTTTTAGGAAAAATTAAACCATCATGCTTAGGTAAAGCTGAAAACGTTTGAAGTAAACAAGTAGAAAAATAGTTATCATTTTTTAATGACTCTATTCTTAAACTAACTGAATCTTCTGGTAGAATATCATCAGCACCTATAAAAGCGATTAGATCACCTGTAGATGATTCAAAGCCTCGATTATATGCTTCAATTTTACCTGGTTTAGGCATATTCAACAATTTCACCCTTTCATCTTCCAAAGCAAAGGCTTTTACTATACTAACCGTATTGTCTGTCGAGCCATTGTTGATTACTATTAACTCCCAATTTCGATGAATTTGTTTAATAATACTTTCTATAGTCTGCTTAATATATGGCTCTCCATTTAAGACAGCCATTAATATCGAAACTTGCTTGTTTTCTTTAATATTCATTAATATCTAATTTCTATTTTTTTTAACTTAGTTTAGATTTTTTTGAAATCACTTTTCCAATAATAACACCAATCCCTGGTATTCCCATTGAATCTGATATAGTTCGAATGGTTAGCCAAAATATTAAAAGCAATTTTATTCGCCATCCCTTTTGGTTAAGTAAGATTTTTGTAAAAAACAAAAAAAGTAAAAACAGAAATAAAATACCTAGTTCTCCTGTATAACTTATCAATCCACCTCCTACATTTGTCTCAGCGAAACCAGCTCCTAGTATTGGATTTTCAATAAAATTATTAAGATTATACAAAAAAGCATCAAGCCTGACTTTAAAACTATAACCTAAGCTAGACGACCTATTAAATAACATATCAGCATTTCCTTTTAACAATAATCGCCAAAGAACAAACGCTCTATTTGTACTTTCATCCAACTTGGTTTGAATTACTTCAATTAAAAATGGAAGTCCCAATAAGCCTAAAAAGATAATTTTTGGAAACCTAGTAATAAAAATAAGTGAGAATATAACTATTCCAAATCCACTAAATGATAATAACAAACATACTAAAACCATCGTGTGAAAAAATAAATCTTTTTTGCTTGAAAATGATGTTTGTGGATACAGTAAATGCTTTATTATATATATATTAAATATACTATATGCAAAAAAGGAAGGTTCTCCTGACAATGTTCTAGCTCCTCTTCCTGTTGAAAGTAATAAGCTCGTATCTATTTTTCGAAAGGTCAATAAATTTTCAACGGCCCCATTTGTTAGAAAAAAAATACCCGTAAAAACTAAATAAACTATTATAACCCTAAAAAAAGTATTCTCTTTTATTCTCATACTATCTAATCCCACTCCATATAACAACGCAACAAAAAACTGGAGAAAAGATACTATTCTTGTTAGTGTTGGAAGATTACCAAGGAAAATATTTTTTGAAATCGAGAACACTAAAGAAATGAAAATAAAAAATAAAAAATAGAGTGTATATCTATTTGTTTTAGAAATACCTATCCTGCCTAAATTATTTTTTGAAATAGCAAATAAAAAAAACAAGAAAAACCAAAAGCCAAGAAACCAAGGCTGAGTATCCGTAGGTAATATTCCAGGCACATAAGGGAAAAATATTGTGAATAATAAGAAATTCTCCCCTATAGAAATAACTTTGTTTTTACCCAATATCTGCTATTTATTTAGAAAATGAATTTTATTATTGGAATCCACAAATTTTAATTTATTGTCTTTCTTGTCAACAAATAACGAATTAATTGGTGCCTTTTCGGAAGGGATAAATGAAATATGATTAACAACATTCGTCCGAGAAAAAGAGCGGCCAGTTGCAGATGAATGAAGAATATTCTTTTTTTCAATAAAATTAGTTGTTATCTGATTACCTCCTCGATTATTCTCAGATAATGAAAAGTAATTTCTAGTGCCTTCAGATTTATAGACTAAGCATTTAGAATTTGATTTACCAGCATCAGGCTCACTAATTATATTTTCTATCCTATTGAATGATGAACTATATGTTCGTACATTAGTAGTTAAATCATCTACCCTTATCGTACTTTGTACTCCTGTAGAATGATGATGAAATACATCTTGAATCCTATTTTCTTGTGCTCCATTTACCCATATCCCGGTATCTTCTGGTCCATTTCCGACCCCTTGCAAAACAATATTGCTAATTGAGTTTGCATTAGCAAATCCACTTAAATGGATCCCTATATCTACATTTGAGATTAATATATTTTGAATAGTATGGAAATAAGATGCTAAACCTTTTACTTGTGGGTTTGGCATATATATCCCCTTATCTATTGATAAATCATTTCCACCTCCATAAGCTTTCCCCTTAATCCTTATGTTACTTAAAGTTGCATGAAGTACATTCTTTTTAGACTCACTCATATTTTTATGTCCCATACGAATTAATCCATTTGGTGTATTAACTTTTGATTCAATAACGGAATTTTTCCCTCCTCCCGTGACACTACTGTAAGTTCCGTTTATCCAAATCATCGGTTCCTTATTAAATTTTTCTCTTACTAGCCATGCGCCATTTCTTAAATGGATACTTTGGCTATCTATCAATTTAAGGGTACCATTTACTATATATTTACCTTTTGCCAAAGTAACTTGACCATTCTTTGAAATAGCACGTTGAATTATTCTTGTCATATCAATATTTTCAGAGTTACTAAT
This sequence comes from uncultured Saprospiraceae bacterium, assembly GCA_964441245.1. Taxonomy (GTDB): domain Bacteria; phylum Bacteroidota; class Bacteroidia; order Chitinophagales; family Saprospiraceae; genus JALZUU01. The sequence goes on from CAYTVR010000126.1 coordinate 9,742, forward strand.
AAAGTAATCATCAATATTTCCACCAGGAAAATTTTTAACAGTACAACTTAAACCGAAAAAAGATATCATTAATAAAGTTAGATACCTAAAATTATTTTTCACATTCATAACATAAAATATTATCATCATTTTTTTCTTAAGGAATTTTTCACAACATACTCTAACAATTCTTGCTAGATTACCCATTGATGTTCTATGACTTGATATACTTCTATGACAATTGTGCTGAATCAATAATAGTATAATTACCAATTTTTACTTCAAGTAAAATAGGTGTTTAAAAGATCAATATATGGCGGTATTAATCTATGCTATTCATTATAAAATCCAACATAAAGGCAAGGTAATATCGAAGGTAGGAATGATTGCTTTAGCTATTAATTTAGAAGGAAAACAGGACGTTTTGAGCATTTATATGGTATCTGACAGGTATTGAAATATCCTTACGTTTTTCCAACTCGGCGTGGTAAACAAAATTCAAAATGTTTATCCCTTTGACGTTACAATCTTTTGAATGCCCCTAATCCCAACAGATCAGATCATTTTCTATCGAATAAGTTTTTTCTTCTATTGTATTATCAATAAAGATTACGCCATCATCGCTTTCGATTTTGCGTATTAATTTTTTGACCATCTTCCAAAAGTCTTTTTACATAAACTTACGTTGACCTAAAAATCTACCGATTTGGTCATGACTCTATCTATTGTCTATTAATCGTCATAATCCTGTGGCTGTGACTAAGGTAAATGACGATAGTAAGTATTTAGTTGGGATTCGACCTCTAATATAAAAGAGGTAACTTCAAAAGCAATTTTTTACAGGTTACAATATAGAGTATATTAAATAGTATCAAGTGGATTAGCTTATCTTTCAAAGACAATCTTTTTTAAGAATCGTTGATTGATGATTATTTCTTTCAAACTATTTCTAAAAAATCGCTTAAGTATTAGAAAATACATTTTGGGAATATTTCTTATATACTTTTGTCTAAGTTTTTTTAAAGATACATCAAAAGATTTAGCAATAATCTTTACACTTTTAAAATCAATTTTACCTTTAATCTGATATCTGTTTAAAAGCGCTATAAAAATCGCTTCCTTTTCAATTTTATTAAAATCAGTATTTTCGTTAATATGCTCCATAAACTTAATAATCATTGATTCAAAAGAATGATTACTAATCCCTACATCATTTTCATATCTTTTTCTTTTATTTTTCAGGGATTCTACTCTGTCTTCTCGTCTATAGAACAAAACTTTATTTGATGTTGTAGAAACTATCGATCCTTGTTCTGCAACTTGAAAAAGCCAAAATAAATCGGCATCAATGAGCTTATCAATTTTTACTTTTTCAAGAACTTCTGTTTTGTATAATGAATAAACTGCCGTACCTGCCTTTAAATTGTTTATTAGTTTTAAGATTCTGGTAAGATTATTTTCATTATCCATTTCTATTTCAGAGTTTGCCTTGGTAAATCTCACCGCTTCACCAATAAAAGCTGCAAAAGGATAAACACAAACAATTTTATTATGGGTGATCCTATTTACACAATTTCCAATACATTCTCTATCTAAAAGATCATGGCCTCCTATTAGAAAAATATATGGGGACTGAACACTGTTTATTAAAAAAGTAAAATTTTCAGATGCGGGTAAATTTGTTTTTTGAGTAAATACTCGAATTCTCTTATCTTTTAATGCGAAACGGTTTGCAATTTCTAGTGAGCTATCCGTCGAGTAATTATTTGAGATATGAATCCTAATATTTTTATATGTCTGGTTTATTAATGATTCTAGTGTTTCTTCTAAATGTTTTTCCTCGTTATAAACCGGAATTATTATGGTTACCTCTGGATAGCTTTTATTTACCTTCATTTATTATTTAAATATTTTGTTGCCTTTATTTTTTGAAGTAATAAAGACCAGATGAAATTCCTTATTTCAGGAATAATACTTATATATAAATTGATTCCAATAACTAGAATTATCATCATTTGCAATAATCCTAATTGTTCAAAACATAATACTTCAAAAGATTTCATTACTATTGAAAGTGAAATTACATATAACAAGGGTTTCCCTAAGTCATAGATTAGCCATTTTTTAAATTCTCCTTTAATATATAACCAATGAATCAAAGGTATTGAAATAATAAGGTAACCTGAGTTTATAATAATCCAATTAATTCCTCCTCCAAGTGCACCATAGTTTTTAACTAAAAAAAATAGGGAAGGTAAAGTCAATATAGCCGCTATTAAGTTTTGATAAAAAGGGTATTTTGTATTTCCTTTTGCCAAAAGCAAGATATAAGGCACAATCATCATAGTATTACATACAGTACCAATAACAACTGCTTTCATAATAGGAGTTGTATGTAGTGTTAATGTTTCATTATTAGTCCATAAAAATAAAATTTCTTCTGCATATAAAAAAAGAAAACAACCAATTGGTAAGACTAGTATAGATACCCAACGACAGAATTTGTGGTAAAGAGCTATAAGTTGTTTTTCCTTTTTCTCAGCAACAAGAGCAGAAAATTTAGGAAAAATAATAGGTCTAATTGGAGCCACGATTTGCCTAATTCCTCCTCCTACTAAAAATGCAATACTATAATATCCTACAAAATCGAGCGTGACAAACTTGCTTACAATAAGTTTATCAATTTGAGAAAGGAAAAAAGTTACTAAGGAAATACCCGCCATTCCAGCAGCAAATCGCCAAATATTCTTTAATTGAACCCAGGAGAAAATGGCTTTTAATTTAGATTTAGGCAATGCGCGCCAAACGAAGAATCGATATAAAATAGTAAAGAATAATGTAACAATTACCTGCCAAATAAAATAGCAATAAAGCGTAGAAGAAATAAAATATAAAACAGCGATTACCCCTATTGCTTTTGAGGATTGAAAAAGAGTATTGAGTAAGGCACTTATATTTTGTTTCTCTAAACCAATTAAAGCTCCATTATAAACACTAATGGGGAATTGAATAGCGAAAAGGAATCCCATAATTGTAATCACCTTCTCAACAACCGCAACTTCTAATGTCTTAGTATTTAGCCATGAAGTAGCGATAAAATTGGATAAATAGAATATAATAAATCCTGTCAACAATCCTACAATCCAATAAATGATTTCAATGGAAAATAGTAAATCATGCTGATTTCTAGAATTACTGCCATCAACTTGCATTCTAGCCAATTGCCGACTTATTGCAGTACTTAGACCTAAATCTAGTATTGCAAGAGATCCAACTAAGGTTGCGTAAAAAGCAACAAGACCATAACTTTCTTCTCCAATAAAACGAATATAAATAGGAATAAATATAATTCCAATAACCAAATTCCAGACACGACTTCCTAATTGTATTGTAAATTTTGAAGAAAAAGACTCTAAATTTATCAATTCCTATTTAACCCTTTTCAAATATCCATCTGGTGCCACAGATATGAGTAATTTATTATCAATAGATTTATCAATTTCAAAATCCTGATTCCCTTTTAGAAATTCATAAACTGCTGTCTTAGGATTATTACCTATTCCCCAAGGTCGATCCTGATACAAATCATCTGGTAAATCTTCAACAATAGTATCAAATACTGTTAGATAAGAATCTTTTGAGACAAAAGGTGAGTAAAGCTTCATTTCAGCCAACACATGCTCATGTGTATGGTTAGAGTCAAGAGAAACCAACACTGTTTTTTTATTCTTTGCAAAAATTCCTACTTGTTTTATTATATCTTCAGATATAGAAGAACCTTCAATCATAGTTATGCGCTTGAACATCGGGTGAGCTTCAATTTCAGCCTTATTGTGAGCTCTTATATCAATATCAATTCCTAAAATTTCGCCTTTACCTATTAACTCTAATATTGATGCATAATAGATCAATGAGCCTCCATGAGCAATTCCTGTTTCTATTATTAAATCTGGTTTTAATTCCCATATGATTTCTTGCATTGCAATCATATCTTGCGGATACTGAATAATTGGTCTACCCATCCAACTAAAATTATAGGAGTATTTCTCTCTATTAGAAAGGTCATTAAATTCTTTAGCGGCAGCTTTCAATGCAGCATTTTCTCCTTGGTCGGAAATTCGAGTTTTACACTCGTCTTTAAATTCTTTAACTAAGTTTTTCATTAATTTTTATTTTTTTCAGTTTATCATTGTTTCCCCAAAATGCCATAGGCTCATATGTTGGATAAGGGTAATGTCCTAAATTTAATTTTATATCACTTTCTTTTTCTTTAATTTTTTCCTCTACTAGTTTTCTAACAGATTTTGGCTTTCCACTACAACAATTTATAATCCCATTGACCTTTTGCTGTACGCTAATATTCACAATATGATTTGCCGCTTTCTCGATTTGAATAAAATCTCGTAATTGTTCCCCTCCTGATGTGTTAAAATATTCCTCCTCTCTTTCGATTGCCTTTTCCAACTGTGGGATTAATGACTTAGGGTTTTGACCTTTACCATAAACGTAAAATAACCTTATCCATTTTAAAGAAAAATCAATTTCTTTTTTTAGTTCTTCCAAAAAAATTCTTAAGGCATTTTTTGCAATAGGATATGCCAACTTAGGGGCAGGTGCTAAATCTTCTGAAAGACTTCCCGAGTAACCACCATATTCTAAACAGGTACCTGTAATATTCACATTAGTCAAGCCGTTTGAAACTAAATTTTTCACAAAAAAATAGTGGGGCATCAGATTATCTTCTATCTGCAAAATAGACCGATAATTTGGTAGTCCAGACCAAGCTAGATGAATCAAAACGTCTGGTTCTTCAAAATATTCAAAATAGTTCTTTTCTTTGTCGATGAAGGAAAAATCAAAGCTTTGATATTTGATTTTTGATGCCCAATCCGAAGAAATAGATTTTAATCCACTTCTTGACGTTCCCATTATCTCATGCCCTTGCTCTAATAATATTGGAACAACATAGGAAGCAACAAACCCGGAAATCCCTGTAATTAAAATTTTCATATTACTTCTAGCCCTGGAACAAAAATCACAAACTTTCCTTCCCAGGTCTTTATATATTCCAATTGATTAATTATTTCTTTTTTAATATTCCAAGGGAGAATAATAATATAGTCTGGTTTTTCTTCTTTAATATTTTGCTCTGAAACAACTGGAATATGACTACCTGGTAAAAATTTAGATTGTTTATGCGGATTAGCATCAACAACAAAACTAATCAAATCATTCTTCACACCACTAAAATTCAAAAGTGTATTTCCTTTGGCTGCAGCCCCATATGCTGCTACTTTTTTCCCTTGTTTTTTCTGCTCAATTAAAAAATCGAGTAGCTCGATTTTAATCTTTTCTACTTTACCTTGAAATCCTTTATAATAATTTAGATCATTTACTCCTTCTTTAATTTCTTTTTCAATTAAACTTTCAACAGAAGGTGAAATTTTCTTAGATTCATCTTCTTTATGCTTTGCATAAATCCTCAATGATCCGCCATGCGTAGGAATTTCTTCAACGTCAAACATTTCTAATCCTTGTGCCTCAAAGATTTGCTTGACAGAATAAAATGACAAATAAGAGAAATGTTCATGATAGATAGTATCAAATTGATTATTTTTCACCAATTGGTATAGATGGGGAAATTCCATAGTAATTACACCATCTTCTGCCAATAGAATTTTCATTCCTCCGACAAAATCATTAATATCTGGAACATGAGCTAATACATTATTCCCAAGTAAAAGATTTGCCTTTTTTCCTTTCTTTCTAAGTTGAGTTGCTAAAGACATTCCAAAAAAATCAACTACTGAAGGTATACCTTTGGCAATAGCCACTTCCGCGGTATTTGCTGTGGGCTCAACGCCCAACACAGGAATGTTTTTTTCCTTAAAATATTGCAAGAGATAACCATCATTTGAAGCGATTTCTACAACGAGCGACTCATTATTAAAACTAAAACGCTGTATCATCAAGTCAGTATATCGCTTTGAATGCGCCAACCAACTTGAAGAATAAGACGAAAAGTAAGCATAGTCACTACTGAAAATATCTTCTGACTTCTTATATTCATCAACTTGTACTAAAAAACATTTTTCACAAACCATTACTTTAAGTGGGTAATATACTTCAGGTTCATTGAGTTGTTCCTCTCTCAAATAAGAGTTTGATGGTGGGCTATTTAATAAATCTACAAACTCAGTTTCTATTGTATGTTTACAAAAACGACAATTCATATACCTTTGAAATTTTTATTTAATAGAGAATAGGCCTTATCTTTTTCGGAAATACAACTAATTGGCATTCTCCAGTTAATATCTAATATTTGATCATTATAATTCAATCCTCCGTCTGAATTGGGAGTATAAAAAGCGGTGTGATGATAAATCAATTCGGTATCATTCTCTAAGGTTTGAAATCCATGAGCACAACCTTCTGGTATGAGTATCATTCTTCTATTTTCATCTGAAATTTGTACACTTATATGCTGAAGAAAAGTTGAAGATTTTTTTCTTATATCCACAACAACATCCAAAGCACTCCCTCTGACACACCGTATCAATTTAGTTTCCTGATAAGGAGGATATTGAAAATGCATTCCCCTCAATGTTCCTTTAACCTTATTATAAGAATGATTCATTTGCACAAACGTTTTTGTAAGTCCAGTTTGTTCAAATTCTTTTTGACAAAAAGTCCTTGCAAATCCACCTCGTTCATCTGTATATAGTTCGAGATCAATAAGATATACTCCCTCAAGTTTAGTTGGTGTAAAAATCATATGGTCCAAGAAAATTCTTTATCTACCGCAATATTGATATATTCTTGAAATTGAGTCGCGGTTTCAATTCTATTATTTTCATAAAACGCCTGATACCATAAAATGGTTTTAGATATGGATGTTTCTGCATTCCAAACAGGTAACCAACTTAATTTATTATTAACCTTAGTACAATCAAGCCGAAGTAACTTAGCTTCGTGAGGAGCGTTTTTTGGAATTTCTATCTGGAATTTCACCTTATTCCATTTTTCGGAAGATATGGTAATCACTTCTTCTACTGTCTTCGTTTCATTATTTGCTGGTCCAAAATTCCAACCATCTGATACTTCTTTATTTCCTTCTAATAAATGTTGCCCAATTAAAAGATAGCCTGACAGTGGCTCCAAAACATGTTGCCAGGGTCGAGTAGCAAAGGGACTTCTAATATAGGTCACATTATTTTGACTTGCCGCCTTTACAATATCAGGGATCAATCTATTTTTCGACCAATCTCCCCCTCCTATTACATTACCAGCCCTAACACTAGCCAAAAGAATGTTATGACTTTTTCCATATTCTTTCAGATTAAAAAAAGAAGACCGATAGGAATTGGCAACTAATTCAGCTGCTCCCTTAGAAGCACTATAAGGATCATAACCTCCCATTCTATCTTCCTCTTTATAAGGGCGGTCATCTTCAAAATTTTCATAACATTTGTCACTTGTCACATTGACAATTCCTCGTATAGAATCAGAAATACGACTAGCTTCAAATACATTTGCCGTTCCCATAATATTAGTACTGAAAGTATTCAGTGGAGATTCATAAGAAGGTCTTACTAAAGACTGGGCAGCCAGATGAAAAACAATATCAGGTTTATGGGTATTAAATACATGGAGTAAATTTACTTTATCTCTTATATCACCAATAATGTGGGTTATTTTGTCCTCTAACTTTAAAAGTTTAAAGTGATTAGGTTCTGTTGGAATATCAGATGAATAACCAATGACATTTGCTTCTAGTTGAGTTAACCAATAGGCTAACCAGGCCCCTTTGAATCCCGTATGACCAGTTAGGAGGATAGTCTTCCCTTTATAAATACCTTTAAATAATTTTGTTATTTCCACGTTTTCCATTCTGCATTATTAGTTTCCCATAATTCATCAAGAGCAGTTTTATCTCTTAGGTGATCCATACATTTCCAAAAGCCAATATGTTTATAAGCCATCAACTCATGAGAAGTAGCTAATTTTTTTAATGGATATTGTTCCCACATTACATCCGTAGAATCTTCGGGTAAGAAATCAAAAACTTTCGGTTCCAAAACAAAAAAACCACCATTTATCCAAAAACCATCCCCTTTGGGTTTTTCTATAAATTCAGTAATTAGATTATCGTTTTCAATATCCAAGCTTCCAAACCTTCCTGGAGGTTGGATTGAGGTCATTGTAGCAATCTTACCATGTTCTTTATGAAAAGAAAGAAGAGCTGTTAAATCAATATTAGAAACACCATCACCATATGTAAGCATAAATGTTTCATCACCAACATGTTCTTTTATTCTTTGCAACCTTCCTGCAGTCATTGTGGAAAGTCCTGTGTCTACTAATGTGATTCTAAATGCTTCCGATTTCGTTTGATGTATCGTAGAGGTATTGTTTTTCAAATCAATAGTTAAATCTGAATTATGCATAAAGTAATTCATGAAATACTCCTTTATCATATACCCCTTATACCCCAAGCAAATGATAAATTCATTAATCCCATGTTGTTCATAAATTTTCATGATATGCCAAAGAATAGGTTTTCCACCTATTTCAACCATTGGCTTTGGCCTCAATGTTGTTTCTTCGGATAATCTAGTCCCAAGTCCTCCTGCGAAAATAACTACTTTCATTATGTTTTTTGTTTAGAAAAATAGTAATCAATATATTTTGATTACATAGTACTCTTTGTTAACAAAAGATTTGAATTTCTAATATCATGTACGATTTGAATTGCTTTTCTCGCCTCGCCAATACCAAATCCTTTCCCTTGCAAAACATGGTTATAACTGTCCGTATGTAGTTCAGTAAATCCCCCGCTAAACTCAAATTCTTCTTCACCAATAATTAAAGCTCTATACGTCCTAGCTCCAGTATCTTGAATACGTTGCGGAATGTTTTCAAAATCAACACTCAAAACCCAATTTACTCTTGCTTTTTGTAGCCTCATAAACCCAGAGGCTTTACTTTTACTATGTTCGTGAACTTCGTTTTCAATCACCTCTCCAAATATCCACATTAGCATATCGAAAAAATGAACTCCTATATTCGTTGCAATTCCTCCTGACTTGGCTATATCTCCTTTCCAGCTATGATGATACCATTTTCCTCTTGAAGTATAATATTGCAAATCAATATCATAAACCTCATTTTTAGGACCTGCATCAATTCTTTTTTTCAGATCAATTACACTTTTATGTAATCTTAATTGGAGAATATTATAAATCTTTCCTGAATATTCTTTCTCTAATTCTTCGAGAGCATCTACATTCCATGGGTTTAATACTATAGGTTTTTCACAAATCACATTTGCTCCTAGTCTAAGACCAAAACGAATATGCGCATCATGTAAATAATTAGGGGAACATATCGATACATAATCTATTGAAATTCCTTTTCTTTTTAACTTTTCCAAATGTCGATCAAATCGTTCAAACTCTGTAAAGAAATCTGCATTTGGAAAATAGCTATCAATTATTCCTACAGAGTCGAAAGGGTCGTAGGCTGCGAGAAGATTATTTCCTGTATCCTTTATTGCCTTCATATGCCTAGGAGCAATATAGCCTGCAGCACCTATTAGTACAAAATTTTTCATCAATAATTTATTTTTTAGGTATTTAATTCAATATGAATTATCCTCCACTCTTATTTTTTTTAAAAACTTGTTTATTTTCTAAAATATATTTTTCACCACTATATTCACAAAACGCTACTCCTCTTTCGTTAAATACAAGTCGGTGACCGTACTCACTCATCCAACCAATTTGCTTGGCTGGGTTTCCTACGACTAAAGCATATGCCGGTATTGATTTAGTCACTACAGCTCCCGCTCCAATAAAGGCAAATTCTCCAATGTCATTTCCACAAATTATGGTTGCATTTGCACCAATTGAAGCGCCTCTTTTTACTATTGTTTTCAAGTATTCTCCTCTTCTAATCACTGCACTCCTAGGATTATTTACATTTGTAAAAACCATAGACGGCCCCAAAAATACATCATCTTCACAAATTACACCTGTGTATATAGATACATTATTCTGAACTT
>CAYTVR010000127.1:0-19483 GCA_964441245.1 uncultured Saprospiraceae bacterium
TTATTGCATGATATTGGTAAAGTAGCAGAAGAAGAAACGGAATTGTCTCACGCAATTTTAGGGATGAAACTCTGCGAAAAACATAAAGAATCTGCCGTTGTTTGTAACGCCGTAGGTGCGCACCACGACGAGGTAGAAATGAATAATATCATCTCTCCAATCGTTCAAGCTTGTGATGCCATATCAGGTGCACGTCCAGGTGCTCGACGAGAAATATTAGAAAGTTACCTTAAACGAATCGGTGAATTAGAAGAAATTGCGATGGCGCATGATGGCGTTCAAAAAGCCTATGCCATGCAAGCTGGTCGTGAATTGAGAGTGATCGTAGAAAGTGAAAAAGTAACCGATCAATATGCAGATGACTTGTCTTTCATGATCTCACAAAAGATTCAAGATGAAATGCAATATCCGGGGCAGATCAAGGTGACGGTTATTCGAGAAAAAAGAGCAACGACTTTTGCTAGATAAAGCAAAAAATTACTAATCAATTTAAAATGCCCTTTGTCAATTTTTTTGACAAAGGGCATTTTTTGTTTGTACGCTATAATGCGACATTTAAGTGTTTTTTTTCATAACGCCCTAGGATATATGTCGATTTGCGACTATATTTAAAATAACTTACTAAAGCTATATTTATAAAAGTTGTCCTGCCTGTATAAAATATTTTAGAGAGCTGATATTTTGAGAATATAGAATATAATTCATTCCTGTTATAAGAAATGAGACGCTTGTGTCGTGTATACGATGACACTCTAGTGCATCATTTTTTTACAAAAAAAATACCATGAAGTATTTTTCTACTATATTATTTTTATCGTTTTATAATTTAATCAATGCCCAAGCCTTTGGAGCATTAGGAAGTGAATGGAATCATTGTTTTGTTCCTTTTTTTGAGTTCCCTATTACACATGAAAATGTAAGAGTCAAATCTACAGAGGCTTTCGAAATGAATGGCCTAGAATGTAATGTTCTCGAAATCAAAGAAAGATCTAATAGACTCTTCACTTTAGATAGTATTTCTATTTGTAGGGATGGAGATAAAGTATATTATTTAGAATTGGATTCTTTGCATTTATTGTATGATTTTTCCTTGGAAGCAGGGAGTAGTTATAAAGTACGTTATCCTATTTTATTTGATACGACTTTTCAGAATAATTGGCCAAACGAAAGCATTCATACAACCATCTTTATTGATTCAGTAACAATAGAAAATGTTAATGGTCTAGATTTGAGAAAACAACATATTCATCAGGATGAATATGGACTTATATTTTTCGGTTCACATGCTTTGGAAAGAATTGGATTTGAATATTGGATGCTACCTTTTTATTCATTACAGGCTTTTGATGGAAGTTATATTAATGGTTTAGAAAGTTATCAAGATGATGATCTAATGATCAATAATATTTCTGCGCCATGTCTTTTGACCAACTATAAATATTTAGATCGCGATGACGAGAGTATTGAAATATTCCCCAATCCATCAATAAATGAAGTTGAATTACACAATGTATCCAATTATGAAAAGTTAGAAGTTTTCAACTTTGACGGTAAAATGGTTTATCATTCAATGCTTGGAAGAACAACCGCAACTAAGATCGATATTTCTGATTTACCAAAAGGTATGTATCTTCTAAAACTAGAAGGAAAGGATGAGGTATGCGTTAGGAAATTACTCAAACAGTAAAAGGAATATGTATTTTTAATTCCTTGTTATGCAAGAGAACAAGGTCATTTAACTCATCAAGAAAAAATAATAGTCATTCGATGAAAAATATTTTTTTTTACTCTGCTCCCTATCCTTAAATGCGCAGGAATTTACTACAGCCTTAGTTTTAAGTGACACCTTGGGAAATATTGATACACTAAAAATAGGCTATGATATTTCTGCCACTTATGAAGTAGATGCAGCCTTTGGAGAGCTGGATATTCAGGATATTTCATTTCATGATTCCTTGGATACCAGGTTAGCACAGATTGATCATGGTCTTTATTTAAATTGCGACTTTTTAATTTTTACTTATGGCGATTTAAGGGCTATAGCTGAAATAGTGACTTATAATTTTGAGTGTAGCATAGCGAAATCGATAAACCTATCTTTTTGTTATATATAGATCAAAAATAAAAAAATGAAAGCTTTAATAATCTCCTTAATACTACTTTTTCCATCTATAATACTAGCCCAACCCTATCTCTTTAAAGAATATAATATTGGTGTACCTGCCAATAATCGCGGTTGGGCCTTACAAAGCGATGAAGAAGGATATACCATTGCTACAGGATCACGTTGTGACGGTGATCATAGTTGCTTTGGCTTGATTCGTTTAGACTTAGAAGGAAATGAAATATGGAAACGAGTCATTGATGTCGTTCCAAATAATTTTAGACAAGGAGCTCGAAATAGTATTTTAAAAGATCATGAAGGAAATATTGTGGTTGCTGGCGATCAATATACGGGAAGTAATTTTCGAATATTTATGATGAAATTTAGTAGTGATGGAGATAGTTTATGGACTCAGTTTTATGAGAGTCCCTCAAGTCGTTATGCTAGAAGTTTAAGCTTACTAGAAAATGGAGATTTGTTGATTCATGGTGATGGTGATACGACTGGTATGTTACACCCTAATAAAACCATCATCAAAACAAATAGTGATGGAGAAGTGATTTGGCATAAAGATTATATAGATGATTTTAGGGCAAGCCAACAAGGTAATATGGAGGTGTTAAAAACGGGTGAATTGTTGATGGGCTATAAGACTTGGACTTGGACATCCATAGATCCTTGGATGACCTTGACCAAACTAAGTAGTGATGGAAATATAATATGGACCAATCGATATTATAAAGATGAGTGGGATTTAAGTTTATTGAGGGTTCGTGAGCTAACTAATGGGAATTATATGTTTATTTCTTCAAAAGATTCTACTGACTTTTCAACAGGTAAAGGTCCTGTTGCAATACCTGTTATGGTTACGGATACCGCTGGAAATGTTCTTTATGAAAATCTAATTTATAATGGAAATACAGCTACCTATATTGACGATTTTAAAGAAGATACAGATGGCAATCTTATCGGTATTGGTGCGATTTATAGTGAAGAAGTTGGTGATTGGATTCCTTGGTTGTATAAATTGAGTCCAGAGGGAGAATTGATCTGGCAGCGCTTTATTTCCAATGAAGGTCATTTTTTTAATCAATTATTTAAGTTTGAAGCTTTACAATTAAATCCTTACGGCGATATTGCTATATCAATGTCTACCGCAGGTGCTGAACCGAATACTCCTTTCAATAAAGATGTAGGATTTTTGATCCTCAACTCAGATGGTTGTTTGTATCCGAATTGTGATACGAGTGTACAATATATTACGACTCTTGTAAATGAGATTAATGTAAATAATGATTTCGCTCTAAAAGCTTTTCCTAATCCTGTAAATGATATACTACATCTAAGTTGGACGATTCCTGTAAAAGGCAATGTTCAACTGATTAATGCTGTAGGTATTTTGGAAAAAAATATTGAAGTTGGAATAGAGGAACAAAGTTTGGATGTCGATTTAAGCACCTTAGCCAATGGCATCTACTATCTGCAATTTAGAGAACAAGGTCATTTAACTTATCAAGAAAAAATAATAGTCATTCGATGAAAAATATTTTATTTTTTTTACTCTGCTCCCTATCCTTAAATGCGCAGGAATTTAGTACAGCCTTAGTTTTAAGTGACACCTTGGGAAATATTGATACACTAAAAATAGGCTATGATATTTCTGCCACTTATGAAGTAGATGCAGCCTTTGGAGAGCTGGATATTCAGGATATTTCATTTCATGATTCCTTGGATACCAGGTTAGCACAGATTGATCATGGTCTTTATTTCAATTGCGACTTTTCAACTTTTACTTATGGCGATTTAACGGTTATTCGAGAAAAAAGAGCAACGACTTTTGCTAGGTAATTAGTCGTTTAATTTAACCAATATGGAGCGAGAATTTGCATAGCAAATTCTCGCTTTTTACGTTATGAAATGTACTGAATGTTCAATGTTTACTACATGTTGTTAAATTACAGGTTACCCCGGTAATACTTCAGATTCTAACAAAAAATACGCATAACATACAAATTAGTAAAAACCTCATGTGTTTGGTATAGATTTTGACTTTGAATAATATACTATAGGTAGTTTACAGACTACAGCCAACCTAAATAAACACTAAAGACAGATTTTCCAAAGTTAATCTCCTCAGTTCGCTGAGAACAAGACTATGAGAAACATGAGTAAAATAACACAAAAACAGCTGTGTTTGCAGCGTTTTCTGATGAAGGCGACTGTAAAGCAAGCTATACTTTATATTCTGAAAACTGTTTTTCTTTCTATGAAAGGAAAATCCAATAATATCATCCGACCTCTCGGAGTGGTCACCGCCATTCTATTTCTATCCATTACAGCCTTTGGACAGGAGTCAAAAGAAGTTTTAGTCAATAAGTTGAGTAGTGAAATATTAGATTTGATCAAAGAGAATTTAGATGTTCGAGAGCGAAAATTGGTCAATTACGATTTTTCCTCTGCCAATGAATTATTCAATTTGAGCGATAGTCGTTTGGAATTGTCTGATAAAGACTTGATTTATCATCATCGAATAGACAAGTTAAAAAAGGATGCAGGCGTCAACTTAAATGCGCAATATTACTTGAATCATGATCCATCTTTAGCTGATGATGAAAACCAAAGTGTGAATAGAGGAACCCGAGCACGAATAGGAGTAGATTGGCAGATTTTACGAGAAGGCTTTTTTGGTCATCGTGATAAAGCCAAACTTTTAGGAGAAGAACAGGAATTAGAATCACTTCGATTTAAGTTGGATAACAATAATCGATGCCTGTATTTTCGATACAATATGTTGATTTATTTATTCAATGAAGAAAAGACAAAGTTACTTGAAGCTAGGTCCAAGCAGTTAGAAAAACAGTTGGAGTTGTTGTATCAAGTTTACTTCCTCAAAGGGATTTTGTATGAAGATGTCGTCAAAGTGAAAAGTGAAATAGAGCAAATTAAAGTACGAATCGAAAATAATAAAGAGTACAACCGTTGGGTAGAATCCACTTTGGATATGGCCAATTTGACGAAGGATTACAACGTCGATGCTTTACCCGTGTTAAAAATTGATTTGGACTATTTATTACAAGATGGAAGCCGAAATGTGCTTTTAGATTCGATGGCTAGGTTAGAAGAGGACATTGCCTATCGACGAGAAAAAGGTGGCCTTAATGATATTTCATTGCGTTTACAAGCCTATCAGAATATCTCTTTTAATGATAAAGTAACCTCCGTGGATCGTTCTTTTACCTCTATAGGTGTAGGGATCAGTATCCCAACGGAAATGTTATTTAATAAAAATACCAAGCACAATTTGGCGGCTGCACGCCTCAAAGAGCGATTGAAATTTAATAATTATGAAGAACTCAATGTGGAGTCAGAAATCATCAATTATTACTATGAGTATAATTATAAGATGAAGCAATACATGGAGTTTATCCACAAGGAAATTCTCTATCAAGAAAAGATTCGGATGGAAGTAGTGAACCAAAAGAACTACAAAGATATTTATCGATCACTTCGGATTTTACGATACATGGATGTCTTACGAACCATTCAATTGGAAGTATTGGATCTTAAACGACAAATGTATTCTCTCTTGTTAAAAATATATGGCAAAACTCATTATGATGAATTAAAGCATTTTGTTCGGCCATTGGATGTATCTGATTTTTATGAACGACTTCCTGCTCGAAGATCTTTAATCTTGGATAAAAAAGTATTGAAAGAGTTTGACGTCAATTTCATCAAGGACTATTTAATTACCAATGGAATAGATCGAGTGATCATAGATGATCGAGGAATGAATGACCAACAACTAGTGAATACCTTAAGGGCGACTTTACGAGCAGGGCAAATTCAAGTAGCGCGAAATTTACCTGAGAATCAGTTGTTGTCATCTAATGATGAAGGAGTTAGTCAGATCGTTAATTCTTTATTAAAAGATAATTTTGATGGCATTGTGATGGATTTTTCTAATCAAAATACACCTACTGCAAGAAACAAAACAAGAGAATTTCTGATTCGGAAATTTGATTTTTTTGCCAATAGTAATCAAAAAAGAGATTTGAATTCTACTCCAATTAATGTAAAGTTATCTAAAGGATATCCAATAGAATTTATCTCCACCTTAGCCAGAGAAATAGATTTGTTGACCTTAAAATTGGACCGAAAAGAAGATTTAGAATATTTTAAAGAATTAAGCAAAAGAGGATTTTCTGCGACAGACAAATTGTGTTTGTCGATCGAAGCATCTTCTTTTAAAGATAGAATTGAATTAGAAGCATTCATCGATATGGTGAATAGTATTTACAAAATAGAGAATGTCGTAATCAACGGCTTATCTGATTTTATCACTCTAGATACAAAAACATTAATGAAACCAGAATAAGCGTATTTTATGAAACATGATATTGAGGCGAATAATCAAATAGTCGTAACAATATAGTTGTAAAATATCGTGTAAGTAAATGAAAAGTTTTACAGGATTTAAATATCAGAAGTCTGTTCTTCGAACTGTCGAAGAACCTCCCGTTAAAAAGAAGTTTAACTGGGACAGGTTTCTCTTTATCCTATTCGGACTGATTATCGTTTCTTACATCGGTTATAGTTTGTATAATCAAGTCACTTTTATCAAAGTACATGGGCAAGTGATCTTGGATAAAATGGCGGTGAATTTTACGGATGATATTCGCCTTCGCGAAATTTGTGTGAAGGAAGGAGATATCATTATCGATGGCGATACTCTTTTTATGTACACCTATGAAGATCAAGAACAGATCGATAATGACATTAAAAATATTACGATGACCACGAATAACAATTCTAGTTCGAATTGGTACCTACGTGAAAAACTAAATATCAAACGTCAAATTGCTTTTAAGGAAAGTCAGAAAAAAACAGTCAAATTGACTTTAAGAAGTAAAAAGAAAGAACTCAAAGATCAAGAACGCCAGATTTTATTGGGCGTAGATGTGGCACATAAACTACCTCCAATTCAATCTGATATCATTGAGTACGAGGGAGATATTGATGCCTTAAGACGAGAAATTAAAATATTGAAACGCCACTTATATGCTTTGCGAAAACAAGAAAAAGCGGCTAAAGAATTGGAAGATGTAAGAATGGCCGATAGAATTAATAATGGATTGAAATACCGAAATACGATGTACTATTATGTGTCTCCAGTAAGTGGGGAAATGGGCCAAATTAACAATAGTCCAAACGAAGTTTGCTATAAAGCGCACGATGTAATGGTGATTCATCAGTTAGAAAATCTGAAAATAAAAGCTTACTTCAATCAGCAATTATATCAAGAGATTAAAATAGGTGAAGAGGTGGTGATCGAATTTCCTGATGGAACAATTGGGCATGGTGTCATTGATAATTACTATGTCTCTACCTATCAACTCCCCGAAGAATTTCAGAAAAAATATGAACCAGTAGAACGTAGTATTGTCGTGGATGTTCTTCCGCTGAATATGAGTGAAGCTTCTCTCTGGATTGGATACTATAAAATGGCGGTAACTATTGTTAAAAGAAAACGCTAGCAAATGGAAGAAAGAATATCCAATACTCATTAAGGAATTAGGGGTGTACGGAACTTTATAATTTGAATTAAATTAATAAAAAAGAATTACATAATTTGCTCATTATTAATATTGATTTGAGATCAAAACTTTAGCAAAAGTCGTTTTCATATTGTTGAATCAAAGTTCCGTACAGCCCTATTAAGGAATAACCAATACCTCTAAATTTGTAATAAGTCCAAAACGAACATTCCTAATTGGATATTGGATATTCTCCAATCCCTCCAAGATGGTATAATATTTGAATCTATCCCTGTAGTTCAATCTCACCAGTTTGAATTCCCCCTCCATAACAAACCATGCGACTGATTTATTTCAGGCGTCAACCATGATTCTACAACCAATTAAGTTAAGTCTGACTTAAGCCTAAAATGATCTGATTCATCAATTGTTTTAGCAGCTAGTCAATGGATTGAAAATACATCCGATCTTATCGGAATAGTAATTTTGTACCCTTAAAAAGCGGATAGAATTATGATGACTATTAATAGTGTTAACAAGCAGACTTTAGTCGAATATGAAGATACGCTCTTCATGTTTGTCGAAGAAGAAGCCAAATTCGATAGTGCCAAATTGTACTATGTCGATGCTATTATTGTCAATAGTACAGATGAAGATTTATTTAAAAAAGTCTTTATCGAAACTCGTGGACACTACGATCCGGAAATATATCTCAAGCCTATTTTTGCCATCCGATACGATAATTTATCCCCCATTATTACCAGTTGTTGTGATGGTACTACGGATGTCACTCAATATCAAGTCATTGCACAAAATACACGGCTGATCAAAGAAAAAGCGGAACGTTTGTACCTCCAACAAAAATTCCCATCTTCTGAATTTGCTTATCTATATAAAACGATGCAATATCTTTATAGCCGAGATATTGATCTGAATCCAGTGCCTGATCGCTTTTCACGAGTGAATTATTTTTATCCTTTTCTAAGTCGATTGTTAGAAGATGCGGATAGTTATAAAGTTTTAGAAATTTTAAAGATCGCGATTCAGGATGGTTATTTAATGGAAGAAGAAGCAAAAGATAAAGTTCACCTTTGTAATACTTGCCATAGTGCACATCATAATATTCGAGAAACTTGTAGAGAATGTGGTAGTATCGATTTGCAGGTTGAAGATTTAATTCATCATTTTCAATGTGCTTATATAGGTCCAGAATCGGATTTTATGCAAGAATATACTGATGAGTTGATTTGCCCCAAATGTCAAAAAAAATTACGACATATCGGAAATGATTATGATAAACCCTCACATATTTACGGATGTAATAGTTGTAGCGAACATTTTCAAAATCCAAGTTTTACTTATTTGTGTGTCGATTGTCAGGAAGTAAATGATATACGACATTTGGAGGAACATCCAATTAAAAAAATGATTTTAACCTCTAAAGGAAAGCATCTAGTTTTGAGTGGTTTGCCGCGAAAGGCATATGAAAAAGAAGAGGAAGAAGAAACGACTGGTATTTATGCTTTTGAAATATTTCAAAATATTTTAAAACAAGAAAGAGCTAGAGCTGAAAAAAGTACGTCAAGAAGTATATTGGGTAAAGTGATTTTAAGTGATCCCCAATTCAATAAATTGAGCTGGCGTGAGACCAGCATTTTACAAAATGAATTGACGAAAGTTTTAAAAAGTTACCTAAATGAGTACGACATGGTCACCTCCAATAACCCAGGTGATTATTATTTTCTGATGAATGAAACAGACATGGAAAAAGCAGAAGAACTAAAAGAAATGCTTGTGTTTAATTTGGAATATCTGGTAAAAAGTAATGTAGACGGTAGCCAGGTAAAAGTAGAAGTTGAACTAGAAGAAATCAAAGATCGTAGTTCAGCAAAATTAATTTGATATTGACTCTTCCCCCATTCGTGTAAAACGAATATAATCTCCCATCTTATCCCTCTTCCCCTTTTCGGAGAAACTCCTCATCTTCGATCATTAACTGATTAATCTCCCCCGTATTTAGAAATGCGATGTCTGTTAACTGATGGCATCGGATTAAATTTTACACCACAAAATATTCAAACTTGATTTGATGTCTTTTGTGAGGTAACAAGTAAACAACCATGGAGGCAGTTTTTGAATTTTTTCATTATTGGCATTCGGTAGGGATCCTGAAGATGACTCGTGTCTTTTGGTACTTCATCCTTTTTGAAATGACACGTTATGTCTTTTTAGAATATTGGGTACTCTTTGTTTTTTGGTTAAAACGCCATCAACGAAAAGAAGCGTGGGAAAATGCGCGAGCAGCATTTTTAAATGAAAACCCGTTGATTTCTTTGATCGCTCCAGGAAAAAATGAAGGAAAAAATATTTTCAAGCTGGTCAAATCATTGAATGAACAAACGTATCAAAACGTGGAGATCATTATTGTCGATGATGGCTCTGATGATGAGACACCAATGATTGGTCGAAACCTAGAAGCGAATGGATTAATTGATAAATTTATTCGAAACGATATGCGGGGTGGTAAAGCATCTGCTGCAAATTTAGCTTGGCGATATTGTAGTGGAAAATATTTGTTACACTTGGATGCAGATTGTTCTTTTGATAGAGACGCCGTTGAGAATATCATTATTCCTTTTTATCTGGATGATAAAATTGGTGGAGTAGGAGGCAACGTAAAAGTAAGAAACGGAGATGAAAGCCTTTGTGCTCGACTCCAATCGATAGAGTATTTGAAAAGTATCTCAGTAGGTCGTATTGTAACTTCCTATTTGGGAATCTACAGAATTATCTCAGGTGCCTTTGGTGCCTTTCGAATGGATGCCTTAGATAAGATTGGCGTTTGGGATATTGGTCCTGGATTGGATGGAGATATCACCGTGAAATTGAGAAAGTCTGGTTATAAAATTCACTTTGAACCAACGGCCATTTGTTTGACTGCTGCACCATCAAAATTTAAGGTTTTATGGAAACAACGAATGCGTTGGAGTCGATCTCTAGTTCGGTTTCGTTTGCGAAAACACCGGGATGTATTTATGCCTCATAAAGGTTTTGATGTCGCTACCTTTTTAGGATTTTTTGAAAATGTCTTTTACAACTTTGTATTAGATTTAAAATGGTACGTTTATATCTTTGATATGATGTTTAATTATTCGGCTTGGCTACATGTTATCCTGCCCTTCAATATTTTACTGTATATCACCGCAGGATATATGCAACAAATGTCGTTGGCCATTTTTTCCGAAAGGGCAAAGGACGAAAAGATTTTATGGCTATACGTTCCATTAATGGTTTTCTACATTGCAGGATTCTTAAGGCTCTGCCGAACAATGGCCTATATTCGAGAGCTGTTATTTAAATCTTCGTATCGAGATCCATGGAACCCACAAAAGTCTTCTTACCAAGCAATGAAGCATGGGTATTAGGTTTTGGTTTTTAACTCGACTTTAGCCATTCAAGCTATTGGTTGTTAGTGATGGGCTATTGAATACAAAAGGCGTAGAGAGTTTTCTTTACGCCTTTTGTGGTTTTGAAAAATTATTCATTCATACCGTGTAAAAGTCTTGACGTCCATTTAATTTAGAGAAAAAGTAAATGGAATACTTTTTTTGATTGAAAATCATCCGTTTAGATGAAAAAAATAAAACCTTGTTGTAACCTTTCTCGTTTTAATGTTACTTTAATAGTAGAAATGTTTTGGTAGAAGTCCGATAATGCTAGATAACGTCAATATTAAAAAATTATATTATGGTAGCCAATGCACATACTGAGTTTTTAAAATGGTATCAACCGATTCATGAATCACTTGTTCGCTATTGTAGCAGCAAATCTTATGGTTTGATGGAAACAGAAGATTTGGTACAAGAAGCGGTACTTGCTGCATTACAAGGTTTTTCTCGTATAAAAGAGAAAGAAAAATTATTGGGCTTTTTGATCGGAACGGTCAATAATATAGTGAAGAATAAATATCGAAGGAAAAAATTTAAAGGAGATTGGGACGAAGTTTTATTAGAAAAATTAGAAAGTAAAACCCCGAGTCCTGAAGTAGCACTGGATATCCACTTTTTACTTAAAGCGATTGACCAATTACCTGAAAAAGAGAAAGAAGCTTTACTACTTTTTGAAGTAAGTGGATTTCCTATCAAAGAAATTTCAAAAATACAAGATAGTAGCGAAACTGCAGTCAAAACTAGATTACATCGGACTCGCCAAAAGTTGAAAAAGATGATGAGCGAAGAAGGAAGTCACCTGCCTTTTTCAAAGCGCATGTCTATTTATATGTCCATTTTGTTTTAACCATTAGAAAATCATATAGCTATGAAAATATCTATTTCTAAAACATTAAAAGAAATGCGAAAGCTGCCTTTGGAAGTTAGCTTTGAACAAGTCGAAGAATGGGTTCGTCGACAACCGATCGTTGAATTGAAACCTCGATCTCGATGGATGAAATGGTTGATCAAAATGAATCTTAAACGATGGAATAATTAAATCGAAATAAGCGTGTAATTTTTGCTTGACGCAAAAAAATAAAAACCTTTAGCGTTTTAAAACGCACAAAAAAATCACATAAATATTTATTGACTTGTCATGAAGTGACTTCAATCAACCTGATTGAAGCTGGAGATGCTTTTGTCTTTCTTCGACTCCACTACGTTTCGCTCAGAATGACAAATAATCAACTCCTTCATCGCTTTCAATGATAATTATTAAAAAACAATAACAAAATGATTACAAAAAAAGAATTTCTCAATTATGCTACAAAGCATTATGGTATGAGCCAAATGCATTTAGAAACCTTCTTGGAAAAATCACATCAAGGCGTTCCAAACATTGTGTCTTTTACACCATCGGTAGTAGAAGAGCGGCAACTCAACATGGTACAGATGGATGTCTTTTCTCGATTGATGATGGATCGAATTATTTTTTTAGGTTTACCTATCGACGATTATGTGGCTAATGTAATTCAAGCTCAACTGCTTTTTATGGATTCTTTGGACTCCAAACGCGATGTACAGATTTACATCAATTCTCCAGGTGGTTCAGTCACCGCAGGTTTGGGGATTTATGATACGATGCAATATATTTCTCCCGATGTGCATACGATTTGTACGGGGATATCTGCTTCGATGGCGGCCGTATTGATGTCAGCAGGAACTAAAGGAAAACGGACTTGTCTTCGACATAGTCGCATCATGATTCATCAACCATCGGGTGGTATGCAAGGACAATTTTCCGATATGGAAATCTCCTATAATTTGATCAAAGGAATGCAAAAAGAATTGTACAACATCTTGAGTGAACATACCGGGCAAGATTACGAAAAAATAGAAGAAGACTGTAATCGAGATTATTGGTTGAAAGCAGAAGAGGCGAAAGAATATGGATTAGTAGATGAGGTGCTCACTAGAGGAATAGTCTAAAAACAGATAAGGAATAAAGGTCACCACATCGCGGCCTTTATTCCTTGTTAAAATTATTTACTGGATAATTTTCCGAACAGCTTTTATCAACTCTTCTGAACGAGGAGCCACTCGAAGTTGAACTCTACGGTTTTTGTTTTTACCATCAGTAGTTTCATTGGATTCTCGAGGAACGTATTCGCCCTTGCTAGCAAGCGTAACAGCACTAGGATTGAGATCTAAATCTTCTGTGAGTAAGCGAAGAACCGAAGCCGCTTTTTGCGCAGCAATATTCCAGTTGTCAACGTCTCTTTTTTTGGCAGGAGTACTATCCGTATGACCGATGATAGTAATATCCATGTTTGGATATTTTTGAAGCACCTCACTGATCTTTTCAAAAACAGCAATGCCTTCATCCTGCATTCGTGTAACACTTTTCTTTTGAAAAATAATTTCGTCGAGGACGACAATATTGATTTCATTTGCACCTGTGGCTACCTCAAATTTGAATTGATCATATTGTTGAGGATTCACGTTTTGTAATTCGTATCGTAGATCACTTCCCAATTGTTCTAGAATAGATTTATGTCGGGCAAGTGTTTTATCGACTTCTTTAATGACTGCTTTTAGTTGACTAATTTCGCGTTCTTTTTGTTGGAGATTAGAATTCAAACTTTGCTGAGTCGAAGAGGAAGAACTAGACATGTTCTCAATCTGATTTTCTAAGCCGGCAATTTGAGTTTGTAATTCTTCTCGAAGTTGAACTAGAATATTGTTTTCTCCTTTTCGTTCTGCGAGTTGTAAATTTAAATCTGTGATCTGTGCTTTAGATTTTCGAATTTCAATATCTCGAACATCAATCTCTTGTTGTAATATCGTAGCTTGGTCAGCTTTTAATAATTCCAGCGCAGCTAAGTGCTTCTTTTTGCTAATACAGGACGTTAATAACAAAGAAAAAGAAAGAAATATAAAAGAGCGGAGAAAGAAATTTTTCATTAGAATGAAATTTAATGTTCAGGTGTTATTAGTGTTCACGTTTTAACGTACAAGGGAAAACCCTAACACATTAAAACGTGAGCACCTTAAGACTAAAAAAACTATCTCAATTTAAAACTAGAAGCACCCAATACTCCAATATCAGTATACACGGCAATTCGATAATAACCAGAGCTTAGTTTACTATCTAAAGCATGAGAGAAAGTGACTCTTTGATTTTTAGTAATATTCACCTCTTTTGCTTCTGCTGCAATAATGCTTGTTTCTTGACCATTGACGACAATCGAAGCAGAGACAGGGTCTTTTAATTTTATCGGAGTTGCTTTTTCATCTGAGATGACCAAATACACCGGACGTACTCCTTGGTATTTTTCAGGTACATTGGTGAGGTCAAAACTCACATCAATTTTTCTAGCTTTTCTAGATTTAGAAGTTACTTTTGATTTAAATTTTTTCTTGACTTCTACCCGGAAAGCACTGGCTTTGAAATTAGATAAAGTCAACCGATCCAACTCACCTTCCATGGCTCTATTCAAATTAGCTAAACCCAGGTTGTCTTCTCTAGCTTTTCCAAGATTCGCCGTCAATACACCCGTTAAATTTTTAAGCGAGTCATTTTCAGTACGAAGAGAATTGATGGAATTTTCTAATTGCGCTTTAGAACCTAAAAGCGATTGAATCTGCGCACGCAAATCACTCATCTGACTGTCGGAAGCCCGTTGATTGGCAGCCATTACTGATCGGACATCCTTTAAGGCGGATTTACTTTTTCGAGCTTTTGCCTTTTCTTCTTCCACCGTACCTTGTAAAGTTTCATTTTCATCAGCTAATAACTCATAAGCTCCTTGCAAACTATCTACCTCAACTTCCAACTGGATTTTTAATTTTTCCATATCGTTGAGTTCCATTTCCATTCGATCGTTATCGGCCATCAAACTTTTCTTTTCTGTATTGAGGTTATATCCCCAATAAGCAGTTCCTAAAAGAAGGAACAACAGTAAAAGAGCGAGGATACCTAATATATTTCGTGCTTTCATGATAAGAGGTTGTTACGTAGTTTTTATAATAATAATTTAATGACGCTAATCAGCGACTTTATGAATTAAAGCAATGGCTTACGGATAGTATTTACAACGCTTTTGAGTGAAAATATCGTATGATAAAATCAGTTTATTAGATTGGATGAATACTCATAGTAGTCCGTTTTTTCTTTCCACTTCGTTCAAAAAAGAATACTCAAATCTAGATTAAAATGAGCTCTATAATGATTGAACTTTAGTCTAAAAGCTATTCTAAGGAAAAGATCAGTAAAAACCAAGACATTGACCAAAATGATGGAGTTTAGCTAAAAATTAGTGGTTTTATGCGATAAAAAAGGAGTATAATCTAAGAGAAATAGGTAAAACAAAGGGATGGATATTCAAGGTCAAAAGGGAGAAACTATTTGACAATGATTTATTTTGATCGATATTCTAAAGGACTTTTTCCGGTCCATCTTTTGAAAGATCTGTTAAACGCACTAGGTTCTGAATAGTCTAATAAATAGGCAATTTCTTGAATGCTTAAGTTTTTATTTTTGACATAATCGAGGGCAAATTGCATTCGAAGTTCATTGAGCATAGCTTTATAAGTATAGCCTTCTGCTTTCAATCTACGTTGTAAGGTGCGGACACTAATATTGAGGTTAACCGCCACTTGTTCAATCGTTGGAAACTGAGGCTTGACTAAATTAAGAATGGATTGTTGGACAATGGCAAAAAATCCTTGATCTGCTTGCATGCTGGCTAATTTTTCATTGGCATGTTGAACTAAAATCCTAAGTAATTTATAATCGCTAGTTATGATGGGTTCGGCTACCTGTTTTTCATCTAAAACCAGCGCATTCTTTTTCTGATTAAATAGAATTGGACATTTGAAAACTCGTTGATACGGCTTTAAATTTTTAGGCCGTTTCCGGCAAAAATGTATGGCTAAAGGCTGATGTTTTTGTCGAGTAAGACTATGAAATTCTTTGAGCGTAAAAATCATCATTCCATCGATGGTTTGTTGAACACTTATTGGGGATTGTTGTGCCCAAAGTTGGTTTGGCATAGCAGATAATTCCCATACCTTTCCTTTTTGCTCTAAAGTGAAAGGTAAAGATTGACATCCTAAATTTGCAAACTGAACCATATAATCTAATGCTTCTTTTATGGTACGACTCGTTTGAGAAATTTGAGCGACAATACCTGCTGCAGAAAGAGAAAGAAATTCTCCCATGTGTAATCCAAAAAATGGATCGCCAGTTAATCGAACTGCCTCTTCAATCACTTGATTATAAATGGTCGCATCTATACGCAAAGCTTCATCGCAGAGTTGAGTAAAGTCATATCCAGTAAGTTGGAGAAGTTGTTGACTGCTTGCTCCTTGTTGGTTGGCAAACTGAATAATATTCGCAATGAATCTGGCACTAAATGTCATAACACTCAATTTAAGATCTATTTTTTAAAAATGGAAATCCAATTTCTGAGAACTTGTTTAAACGTGGCAGTAAAAGTCAATGACTTGTCATCTTAGGTCAAGCCCACCTCTTGTTGAGCTCCTATCTTTGTATTATCATTCTTTTACCTAGTAAACGCTCAAACGATGAAAAATATTCAAACAGAAATTATTATTGATGCTCCTTCGTCTGTGGTTTGGACGATACTCACTGACAATACCAACTATCATAAATGGAATCCTTTTATTATTTCGAGTGAAGGAATCATTAAGGAAAATGCACAATTGACAAATACGATTCTTTTAGAAGGTCAATCTACACAGACTTTTAAGCCGGTTGTTTTAGAAGTCAAGCAAGAAGAAAGTTTTCGTTGGTTGGGTTCTCTTTTTGTGAAAGGACTTTTTGATGGAGAACATTATTTTGAGGTGAAGTCCATTTCCAAAGAACAGACTAAATTGATTCATGGTGAAAATTTCAGTGGTTTTTTATCTGGTCTTATCTTAAAAATGATAGGAGAAAAAACGAAAGATGGATTTTTAAGAATGAACGAAGCGTTGAAAAAAGAAGTCGAGAATATTTATCGATCAAAATTTTAAAAATACAATTATGAATAATATTAAAAAGTTAAAAGTGTGCTTTTAAGCAATGCAGCATTTTCAACTGTTAGGGGATTGATGTTATTGTTTCAAGTTTTTGGCTTAAGTTTTTTAGGCTATGAAATGATTTTAATTATCGCATTGATAGTCGCTCTATTTGCCGTTTTATAAAATCGATATCTAAAAAGGATATGAGGACAAAGTTGCGGAATTATGTTTGATAATATTTGTAGCTTGCGCTAAAAGTAAAAAGATGGAAGACCTTACTTTTGAGTAAATATTAAAAGCGAAATGAAAGAATTTGCCTTATTCACCGATGGAAGTGTCAATACCCAAACTAAGATCGGTTTTGGTGCTTATGTATTATTGGAGCAAAATGAAATAAGATCCCTATCAAAAGAGACGCTTCTCGCAAAGATCAAAACACAACAATTCGATTCTACCTCGTCTACAAAATTAGAATTACAGATTTTATTATATGCCTTAACAGCTATTAAAAAAGAAAAAGGTATCGCCTTGTTGGAAAATAATTTGGTGCTATTTACTGATTCACAAGGAGTCGTCGGCTTACCTGGTCGGAGAAAAAAATTGGAAGAGAAAAACTATATCAGTGCTCGTCAGCAAAAAGAACTAAACAATGCAGATCTTTATCGATTGTTTTTTCAAGAGCTGGACCTACTACATTTTGAAATCATTCAATTAAAAGGACACACCAAATCTCGAGATCGAGATGATATACAGCAAATATTTTCCCAAATAGATCAAGTCGCCCGGAAAGCATTGAGTAATTTTACAAAATAGGAATCACCGAGTCTTAAGAATCACCGAATCCTCGTATATTTACACTCAGAAATAAACAAACTGAAATGAGTGGACTTATTCGGAAATTAGATCTATCTAAATCCCAACTATATTTATTAGGCGGAGTGATTATATTTACGTTATTTTTTTATGCGCTTCTTCATGAAAAATATAAAATCTATGATGGCGATGATACTTGGTCTTTGTCAATGGCCTATGCTTACGCAAAAAAAGGAATTGATCAGGATATTATTTTTTACGCCAAGGATGATCCTGCCCGTCATCTTATCTTTTTAAAAACGTACCACATTCTCATTTCTCCAATATTAGATACCCTTGGTTGGACAAGGACCAACTCCCATTTGATCAATTTATTTCTGTTGATTTGTAGCAGTATTCTGTGGTTTTTTATTTGTCGGAAATTGGAATTCTCAGATCGACTCGCAGTATTGGTTGCGATGGGTATGATGTTGTTCCCTGTATATTTTCAAGCAGCCAATCATACCCGACCAGATATTATCGCTTTTTTAATGACTTCTATATCCTTTTTGTTGTTCATGAATAAGCGGTATTTTTTTTCTGGATTGATGTTGCTCATTGCCTTTGAGACCCATACTATGGGAATGATGGCGACCTTTTATATCATCGCTTATTTTTTATGGAAAAGAAAAGAAATTTGGAATAACTGGCCTACATTTTTTAAAACGGCTATTCCATTTGGATTAGGATTGATCTTGGGAGGTTTTTATTTTTACTGGATTCATAGAGATTACTTGACCGTGGATACTTTTGTAGAAACCTTGAGTGCACGGAGAGGAATGGGAAATGGGAATCCGCTTAAGAATTATATTTTCTCTTATTTTTTTCAACCTGATTGGTATCGACATTGGTGGGAGCTTATTTTGTTGATTTATGTGATCGTATTATACCTCAAAAATAAGTTATACAAACAAGATGTTTTTGTCTGGATATTCCTCTTGGTTTTAGTGGTGTCGATTTATATAACCGGTCGGCCCAATCGAAATTACATGGTTTATCTTTATCCTTCTTTTTTGATTTTGATTGCCTACACTTTTGAACGATTGGATCGCTTAAAATTTTTGTGCGTTTCTTTAATGACGATTTTTACCATCTATCTTGGTACTAATTATGTGATCAATCGTAACTACGATTTTGATCATTTAATTACAGAAACAAAATCAGCAATGACTGATAAAACGCTTCCTGTCGTTGGTATGCCGAACAACTGGTATGCTGCTCAAGAGCAAGAATTTTATCCACTTTATAACTTGGTGAATTTCATTCCTGACCTTCAATTGAAAGAACTTTATCTAATTAGAAACGACTATCTCCAAGAAGAGGATTTAACGACATGGATCGAGCGTAAATTAAAAGATATGGAAATCTTAAATGATAATCCACTTGGAAGACGACGATTACATTATGATGGTATGATTGAATATTTTGAGGAGCACTACGATCTGGTCTTACTCAAGAAAATTGACACGGGAACAGGAGACCTTGCAGAAGTTTATCATTGTATGAAGAAAGCGAACTAATTTTAAAATCAA
>CAYTVR010000128.1:0-19239 GCA_964441245.1 uncultured Saprospiraceae bacterium
TTTACTATTCTTTAGATTTAGGAGTCGCTTATGATTTTGAATTGCTAAAGCAAAAATCAAGAATTACGCTCTCCTTATTGAATTCAACCAATAGAGAAAATGTTCAATCCATCCTTCAATTTGGTCAAATAAAAGGAGATACAGAAAATCAATTCAGTATTCTTTCCTCTAGTCAATACTTAGATCGTCAAGTGAATTTATCTTTGAAAATGCATTTGTTTTCAAATAAGGAATAAGTTTTATTCAATTATTAAGACGGCACATAAACCTTATATTGATATTTAATCACTAGCTCCTTTCCTGCACCTAAACTCGTTTCCCAACAGACATCAGTAATTCTATTATAGGATGCACTTCGATTGACTCGCTCTGCTTTTAACCATTCTGTGCTAGTATCGAGAAGCTCTCCAACAATAGTTCTACGGATGTTTAAATCAATGTCTTTGGCTTTGTAGTTTTTGATTTTTATCTCCCCTTCAACGGTGACATAATCGAAGTAATAATTTTTATTGGTATGATGTTTTTTTACCCTAAGTTCCCTGGAAATCTCTTTCTCTGCATGTTTGACTCGTACGTCTGGAGCCTCTGTGAGTTTTACAAAAGTATTGACTTTGATTGATGTGTATTTTAGTAAATCTTGGCTAACAGGTTTAGTTGTTCCTTCCGTATTGACCACCATGATAGAACCCGTGGTCCAAGGATAAGGCGTACTGTTTTCTAACTTGACAGAATGAATAACTCGGTTTTGATTATCTTCCGAAAATAAAAATTCTTTTTGATAATAGCCTTTGTTTTCTTGGTTCTGTTGAATGTTGACTTCATAAATATGGGCGATGTCAATTTCATCTTTAAACAATTGATAATGTGCTTTACCTCCTTTTTTAAGAGAAACATTTTTTAAAGAATAAAAAAACAAATCTTCATTCACTTCTCCTTCAACACCTCCTATAGCATTGCTACTTATGCCTGAAGCACTGGTAGCTTCAATACCGTAGTTGAGCGATTGGGTTTGTCTAATGTTAGAAAAGTTTTGAAAATTACCTTGCTGAATCACCGGTATGTTGGTCATAAAATCAATTAGTGCACTTGGTCGATTAGCATATAGGAAATTGGGAACACCCACTACGAAATTAATGTCCGTATTCTTGATGTCTTCGATGTTGTTTTTTAATTCCGAACGTAAAGTTAATTTGGCTCTTGTATCAGAAGTGAGTTCCATTAAGTACATTGGCGTCCAGTTCATTCCTCCAGATAAATACATCATGTCCAATCGCTGTTTCTTTTTCTTATTCGAGAAATCGACTTGTAGAATATTTTTCTTTTCCTTGATTTCGCTGGAATATAATTGTTCTGGTTTTTCCATAAAACTAACCCGTTTGATCAGAGCCATAGGAATGGTTAACCATTGATCTCCCGTTTTAAAAGTAACGATGTGTTGTGCTTGTAAGCTAATTGTTGGGGAGCCAGGATTAGTCATTTTACTACTGTCTATTGCTTCTACAATACCTTCGTGACTTTCTTCATCGCTCAACCAGATTTTCATTTTTTTGCCTTGATTGAGTCGGATCATCATAGGAATCGAAGTGGCCGGTGTAGTTTGTTTTTTATTGACTTCATCTTGAAAACTACTAATGTGTTGTAAGTGCCCTTCCGGAGAATGAATCCATAAAGTACCAAACAGTGCAGTAGGGAAGTGGTTGGTCATTTTGTAAACTCCATTTTTTGTATTCACCGTTCCTTCTTTGATGAAAAATGCGGAACTGTTTTTAAAAACGGAAATGGATTTGGTGTTGAAATCGTTTTTGGTTTCCTGTCCTTGAACGGTAATGAAAAGAAGACAGAATAGTATGCTTAAATAGTTTTTCATCATTATTGATTTTAGCCTTACTTAAATTTTATGATACAAAGTATTAAATACAAGGTAAATAAAAACCGCAGAACTCAGTCGGAATCCTACGGTTTATTTAAACATACTCCTAAATCAAATTAGGGGTCAAGATTTAAACTTTTTATCCTTTGCTTGTTTTTTTATGGCGTCGATCATAACATTATCTAATGTTTGTTTCTCGGCTTTATTCTTTTTTTGTTCAGCAACGTATTGCTCTGCTTTTATGTTTAAGGATTGAATTTCTTTTTGAATAGAACTCCTTTTTTTACTCATTTTTGAGACATATTCACTCCGTTCTTTGACACTCATATGCTGCATGTTGGAAGGAAGTGCTTTACTGTCTTTCGACAAAATGGATTCGTCTTCTGCCACAGCATCTACCAAATCCCATTCCGCGTTATTATAAGATTTTTTTGCTTTAAAACTGGCTCTAGACCGTGCGTTTGATTTTCCAAATTTCATAGCGTTCTTATCTTGTGAATTTTGTCGCATTTGATTTTTTTGCCCCAAGGCACCATACCCTAAATAGGTTTTGTTCAACTGGATATTCAGGTCAATAATAAGTTGGTCATAAGGAGTGGCAACGTGTTCCACTACATCGTTGTGATTGATGTTTAGGTATTGTCCTTTCGCTAAATCTGCTCCTTCTTTCCAAGCTGAACGGATACCAGTTTGATAATCGCCACAAAAAATAGTGTTAATGATGATGTCTTTTTTATTGGCGTTCAAACAACTTTTGTGAAAGGCGATTGGGCCTTGCGTAAACGCTTCGTTACCAGCAATAACCATGATTTTTAAATCCTCTGGATTATCGGACCAATTTAATTCTAGAGTTGCATTTTTTATGGCATAACCACAATATTCTTCACCACCATTGGTTCGGAGTTGAAACAATTTTTCTGAAATTAAATCCAAATCTGAGGTCATAGGGACTATCTGTTTGACATATCCATTATTAACGGATAAGCCACTATTGCCATAATGGTATAAGGCAATTTCTATTTCTGGTGTCTCTCCGCTTTTAGTGGTATTGGCCAATTCATTGACCATTTTCCAAAGTTGAGATTTAGCCTGATTGATCAGGCCATCCATGCTATTACTAGTATCCAATAAAAGCGCCATTTGGATTCTGTTTTTTCCATCCTGCGGGCTAGTTCCAGCAAGGATATGGGAGCGAGTGAAAGGCAAGTGAGCAGAAAAAAATTGTTTAACGTTTGGAACTTGAAGAATAGCCAATAAAATTAATCCGACGATAATAGCGACAGGCTTACTCATGATTTATTAGTTTTTTTAATGATTGAAAATGGACCGTTTGGATGCTTTTGTAGATGGTGCTTCCAAAATGAGTCCTGTTTGATTGTATTATAGAAGGTTAGATGTACGTGGAGTGATTTTTGGTGGAAACCGATTTTGATTTAACGTTTCGTTAACTACATTTTTTGGTAGCTGAACTCGATTTTAGAGCATTTTTCATTAGTCGCTGGTTTTTGGTCTTTCTTTATATCTGATTTTTTTCAAAAAAATACTGTCGCATAATGAAGGCAAACGTAATTAAAGCAAATACGCTTTTTACGTATTAAGGGGAACCAACAAATAATCGCTAATAACAAATGCCTAGAATGACTAAAATCGAGCTGAGGAGAAAATCATCTCAGCCCTTTTTTCAAAAAATCAAAACAAATTATTTCTTCTTCATCCGATAACTGTATCCTTTTTTATATATTTACGACTCCTCTAAAATGACTTGTTTGAAAGCAAAAATTGGACGCAAACGAAATACACAAATTTTGGAAAATATCATAGAAGATTTAAAAAGTGACTTAGATCAATCCACCTTGAATTGGGAATTATTTGTTGGCCCTAATTCAGACTACTACATTTCCAACTGGAAAAAGATGAAAAGAGGGAAGTGGTTATCTTTTAATTTAGCCGCTTGTTTTTTTGTAGGTTTTTGGATGATTTATCGAAAGATGTATCTTCTAGGATTGGCCATGTTTTTATTGCCTTTTGGGCAAAGTTATTTGGAAGGTTTTTTAGTAGAAACTTTTAATTTGTATCATACTCAAATGTATTGGAGCATCGGTTTAGATGTATTCGTTGCTATTGTGATAGGATTAGTTGCCAATGGTTTGTATATGAAAAAAGCTGAACGAACCATTCAAAAAATTGAAAAGAATCATCTTGGTTCATCCAATCATGAAATGAAGATTCAGAATGCTGGTGGCACTTCTCCATTGTTTTTAGGAATGGCTGTTTTGGTTTTTGTCGCCTACTATTCTTGGAAATTCTATTTGTGAAAAATGGAATCTGAATCTTATTTTTTTGCTTCAAATACCAACAATAATTTAGATATAAAATCCTATCTTTACCCGCTATGAAAAAACTAAATTACCCACTTTTATATTATCAACTAAATGAAGAAGCAGTATTAGGAATACTCGTGGGAACAGGGATTCAATTGGTAGAAAAAGACTTGAAGACTGTGAAGATTGGATTAAGTGATTATTTGCAAAGGAAATATAAAAAGGATGATTATTATCCAGATGTGGAAATAGTTGATCCGAAGTTGAAAATTATGGAGGTAAAAGTTCGTCCAACCTACAAAGAGACGACAGGGCATTATCCAACAAAAGAATTATTGATAGTTCCCATTGCGGTGGTGTATGGCGCTACTGCTCATGGATATTATGAATGTTTTTTGCCAGCTTTTGACGAGAGTTTCTACTATTATGATCCAAAACAGTTTCGGTCATTAGTTCAACATATTGCGATTGATTTACTCAATCAATTGAGTCCAGAACAAATTCATCGGCAGTTGATGCCAGATGTTCCAAAAATGGATAGTGTTAGTCTTCGGATCAATGAAGATAGAGAGTTTGCATACTCTGATGCGCCGAATCGACGAAGATTTCCAACTCTTCAAAAGTTGGCTGTTCCATTTCCACCCACATCAGGTCAAAAGAAGCATCCGAATGCTTTGCCCGATGCCGCTTGGGAATTAGAACCAGTTGTTGCTCAAATCATTGAAAAGGTGATGGTGAATCAAGCCAATATTTTGTTGGTTGGCAATCATGGTGTTGGGAAAAGTGCTGCCTTAAAGCAAGCTTTAAAAAAGATCAATAGTGATTTTAAAAAAAGTCATCATTCATTGAAGTTTTGGCAATTGATGCCACAAAGAATCACTGCGGGAAGTAAATATCTGGGAGAATGGCAAGAGACTTGTGAGCAAATGGTAGAAGAATTGCGATCGGCATCTGGAGTGTTATGGACATTGGATGTAGTTCGACTTTTACAGATCGGTGGGGCCGGTCCGGAGGATAGTGTGGCGGCCTTTTTGATGTCTTTTTTACAAAGTGGTATTTTTAAAATGATTGGAGAGGTAACGGAACAAGAGTTGGAAAGCATGCGTCGAATGCTACCTGGTTTTGTTGAAAATTTTCAGATAGTAAAAGTAACAGAATTATCAGAAAAGAAAGTGCATGCGGTGATCGATCGTTTTGCCGAGTATACAGCTAAAAATTTAAAAATTACCTTTCAACAAGACGCCCTGGCTTTGTCTTATCGATTATTATTGCGTTATTATCCTTATGAAAGTTTTCCTGGAAAGGCCATTAAATTTTTTGAAAAATGTTTAGCGGAAGCACAATTGAATAGCACAAATAAGATTGGTAAAGAACAGGTCATTGATAATTTTGTGAAGCAAACCGGTTTGCCTGAATTGTTTTTACGAGATGATATGTTGTTGGATATTGAAGATTTAAAGCAACATTTTAATACGCGCATTATAGGCCAACCAGCTTCGGTCGATAAGTTGAGTGCCATCGTCAAAATTTTCAAAGCTGGATTAAATAATCCATACAAACCTATCCAAACACTGGTCTTTGCCGGACCTACAGGCGTGGGAAAAACAGCAAGTGCAAGAGCTTTAGCAGATTACTTTTTTGGCAAAGGCCAAAAGAAAACACCTTTGATTCGAATAGATATGAGTGAGTTTCAGCATCCTTCTCAGATCACTCGATTTATTGGTGCAGGAAATGAAGTTGGAAAATTGGTTCAAGATATCCGGGATCGGCCGTTTTCAGTTTTGTTATTAGATGAAGTAGAAAAAGCGGATCGTTCGATTTTTGATGCCTTGATGACGGTGCTTGATGAAGGTTTGTTGGTTGATGCATTCGGTCGAGTCACAAACTTCCGTAATACCATTATCATCATGACGACCAACCTTGGTGCTTCCAATAGAAAATCGATTGGTTTTGATAATAAGGAAGGAGAGGAGGCGGCCTATTTTGCTGCAATCAATTCCTTTTTTCGGCCAGAATTTGTCAACCGAATTGACGGACTCATCTTTTTTAATTCACTCAAAGCAGCTGATATTCGAAAAATTTGTTTCAAAGAATTAGAAGAATTAAAAAAACGGGAAGGCTTTGTTAAACGAAATTTGACCATTGATTTTCATGAAAGTGTCATAGACCGATTAGCTTCTATCGGCTTTGATGAACGCTATGGTGCAAGGCCTTTACAACGAGCTCTAGAACAAGAAGTCGTTAATCCATTGGCCAATTGGTTATTGGAATATCCAGCATTAGAAGGAAAGAATTTGAAGGTTGAATTTGTTGGAAATGAATTAAAAGTACGAGGCTGATCCAAATCTAATTGTAAAACGAATTGATAAATCGGACGATCATTGTTTCAATAGAAGCAATGTTCGTTTTTTTTTGTTATTTATCGAATACTTTATTTTTATAAATGAATATTCAATAATCTGATAATCAGCCAATTGGAGTGTGTTTTGTGTTGTTTTTTCTCTACAAGTAGTATGTTTTGTCTTTTTATTTCAAAATGAGAAAATAGATATTTGAATATCAAAGAAAATAGAATACCACTTAATCAAAAAAGCATAACCATGAAAAAGGAATTATTGATTTTATTTCTGTTTTTGAATCCCTTATTCACTTGGGCACAATTTGGTTTAGAACAAGTGATTATACAATCACAAACTAATGGTCTTAGTTCGATACATGCAGCAGATTTAGATGGCGATGGAGATATGGATTTATTATCTGCTTCCGCAGGCGATGACAAAATCGCATGGTATGAGAACTTAGGTGGGCAACTTGGGTTTGGACCACAACAAACAATCTCAGTAACAGCAAATGTGACGCGTTCAGTTTTTGCAGCAGATTTAGATGGTGATGGAGACATGGATGTCATCTCTGGTTCTTCTGAAGAGAAAAAAATAGCTTGGTATGAAAATGTAGATGGTCTCGGTAATTTTGGAGAACCACAGGTTATTTTGATCTCGGAAAGTGATACTTATGTTTTGGTATCTGCTGCCGATATTGATGGTGATGAGGATATGGATATCGTGAAAATGTCAAGCGGAAATGGTAATGCAATTTGGTATGAAAATGTAGATGGTTTAGGCTCGTTTGAGGAAGAACATGTAATTTCTATGGGAGGGCTTTCTCATTCGGCAAGAGTACTACTTTTAGAAGATATGGATAGCGATGGGGATATAGATATCTTCACTTATATTGGTGGAAATGGAAGGATAGTTTGGTTTGAAAATCAAGATGGTCAAGGAGATTTTACAGAAGGGGAAGTTGTTTTTACTGGCTTTACAAGTGCCTCTATTTCGGATATAAATGGTGATGGCTTTCCAGATATATTAGCTGTTGATGGAAATATTTCTTGGCATGAGAATGAAAATGGGCTAGGCGTTTTTAATACAGAGCAACAAATTATTTCTTCAGATGACTTTGCTATAGTTTATGGTGTAGATATCGATAATGATGGAGATACAGATGTGGTTGCAAGTAGATCCAATAAAGTTGTTTGGTTTGAAAACGAAGACGGTCATGGTAGTTTTGGAGAAGAACAATTAATTTCAATAGAAAGGAATAAAGCCGGGTCAATATGTGCTATAGATGTAGGAGATGATCAGGATATGGATATTATAGTTGCTTTTAGATCTGGTGATAATATAAGTTGGTTTGAATATGAAAGTGAAATGGGGGATTTTACTCAGCAACACCCCATCACACGTTCAGCGGCTGGTGCTCAAGATGTTATTGCAGTAGATTTGGATGGTGATGGTGATTTAGATGCATTATCCGCTTCCTATTCTGATGACAAAATAGCTTGGTACGAAAATGAAGATGGCTATGGAAATTTTGGTATTCAACAAATTATTTCTACGGAAGCAGATGGAGCTACATCTGTTTTTACAGCTGATTTAGACGGGGATGGTGATTTGGATGTATTATCTTCTTCTGATTCAGATAATAAAATCGCTTGGTATAGAAACGAAGAGAATGGTTTCGGGGACCAGCAAATTTTATGTGATGACTGTATGAGAGCTCAGGCTGTTTATGCAGCCGATTTAGATGGCGATGGCGATATGGATGTACTTTCAGTAGCAGGAAATGACAATCGAGTATCATGGTATGAAAACTTGGATGGAATGGGGAATTTTAGTACTCAAAACATTGTAGCTGAACAAGTTGGCTGGGTAGTAGATGTCATTGCTGCAGATATAGATGGCGACGGCGATATGGATATTGTTGCTTCCTCTAATTTCAATAATTCTATTGGAGCGATAAAGTGGTTTAGAAACGAAGATGGGCTAGGTGATTTTGGCACACGATTTAATTTTGGTAGCTCCAATTTAGGAACTCAAAATATTGAAGCGGTTGATCTGGATGGTGATAGTGATTTGGATGTGTTAGCAGCAACAAACCATCGGATCGTGTGGTATGAAAATGAAGATGGCAATGGAGATTTTTCGCCATACAAAACAATTCCTGGTTCGATAAGTAGAGGTCGAAG
This sequence comes from uncultured Saprospiraceae bacterium, assembly GCA_964441245.1. Classification (GTDB taxonomy): domain Bacteria; phylum Bacteroidota; class Bacteroidia; order Chitinophagales; family Saprospiraceae; genus JALZUU01. Next base: position 8,717 of record CAYTVR010000128.1, read on the forward strand.
TATCTCTGCTATAGATATAGACAATGATGGTGATATGGATGTAGTATCTGCCTCGGAATATGATGATAAAATCGCTTATTATAAAAATGTGGATGGTTTAGGGAGCTTTGAAGAACAAATCATAATTTCTACAAACGCGAATAGTCCTCAAGCTATTATAGCTGCGGATATTGATGGCGATGAATTCACTGATATTTTATATGCTTCTCAAGGCGATGATAAAATTGCTTGGTACAAAAATTATTCTGGTAGACTTATACTTACTGGTACTTGCTTTTGGGATGTTAATGAAAATGGAATTTTTGACCAAGATGAAGAAAGGTTAAATAATCAAATGGTATCATTAGAACCTACAGCACTATCTTCGTGGACAAATGATTTTGGGGAATACCGTTTCTACCTTGAAGAAGGAACTTATGACTTACAATTACAAGCTAATGCTAATTGGATCCCGACTACCCCCACAACAGCAAGCGTGACTATTACTGGTCTAGAAACTATTCATGATTTTGGGTTAAAACCAAGCTCTGTAAAAACAAACCTGGATCTAGATATTAGTTCTGCTGCTACTCGTTGTGGATTTGTCGTTCCTTATTGGATACACCTCTCTAACATTGGAACGCAAATAATTAATGGTACAATTAGTTTGGAAATAGACCCTTTGTTTACCTATGTGAGTGCATCTCCTCCACCTCTTTCTATTTCTGATAACACCATCGTCTGGACAATAGCGGATCTAATTCCAACTTATCAAGACAAGCTCTTGCTACAACTACAAATGCCCGGCGTTGATTTTCTTGGAACACCAATAAATGTTTCTGCTACGGCTCAAGTTCTTGACAATAATGATGAAGTGCTTCTTCAACAGGATTTTGATTATTCAAGGATTCTCAACTGCGCGTATGATCCAAACGATAAACTCGTTGATCCGGATTTCAAAGGTGATAATAACTATACCCTCCTCTCGGATAGCCTTAAATATACAGTCCGTTTTCAAAACACCGGAACAGATACCGCTTTTAATATTATTATCGAGGATCAATTAGATGAAAACCTCGATTGGACTACATTTAAGCCTATATCAGCAAGTCATTCTTTTGAAACTTTTTTAAATGATAATGGCTTGGTAGAATTTGTTTTTAGAAACATTATGCTTCCAGATAGTAATGTTAACGAAGTCGCTAGTCATGGTTTTGTCAAATACAAAATCCTGCCAAAAGCAGAACTAGAAGGCAATAGCCTAATTCGAAACACCGCCGATATTTTTTTCGATTTCAATCCACCTATTCGTACCAACACTATTGAAAATATTATGATCGAAACCTTCGACGCGGATAATGATGGATTTATTTTTTTAGAAGACTGCGATGACAACAATGTAGAGATCAATAGTGCTGCAACAGAAATTCCAAATAACGGCATCGATGAAGATTGTGATGGGGAAGACCTGATCATGACGAATTTAGAAACTTTTGATTCATCTAAAATTCAGATTACGCCTAACCCAACCACTGGATTATTGAGTATCGTTTTACCCGAATTCGAAACGGCACATCTTGAAATCAGAAGCTTAAATGGACAACTATTGTTGAATCAAACAATTCAGGAAGAAACTAAATTGGATTTATCTAAGTTTTCAAACGGAATATTTTTGATACTCATTCAAACAGAAGACCAAGTGTGGTTAGAAAGAATTGTTAAAATTTAATCTTTTAAGATTGATGCCGACAATGGCATGTAGATATTACTGATTACTCAGATCACGCTGATTTTTCCCGCGATCGAAGAGCGCACTAGTCGAGAAATCTGCGCGATCTGAGTCATCAGTTCAATCAGTGTTCTAATACAACTTTTGAAACGCTAAAATTCGTGGTGTCTTGAATATTTTATCTTATTTGATTAGTATTGAAAATTAGGAATGATTCATGTCTCCCTTAAATATTTTACCAAGACTTCACTTCAGAATCACCTCTTAAACGCTTACGTTTAAAATGGCCTTTACCCCGATGATAAAAATAACTATCTCCGCTAGCTTTTAAATTGATATCTCCATTAACCGTCAATTTTGCCTGACTATCATCTCTTAAGTCCATCACTAAATTACCTACTACAAAGTCAAAGCTTTTAATTAAACTGTCTTCATTCGCATCTACTTTCATCGTTTGGGCATTACCTGTTATATCTAGAACAGAGTCTTCATTCAAATCCACCAATAAATTTTGGACTTCAAGATGACCTCTTAAGTTACAATCTTCTTCCAAGTAAATGCTTAGATTATCAGTGCTTAACTTATCTTCTAAGGTAATATCTACATCTTCGTCTCCCTTTATTTCTACAAGGTTTTTTGCCGTAATATATGCGACTAATTTTTCCTTTGCTTTCCCCTTATGGTCTGAACTACCGGTACTATAAGATTTTGTGTAAATTTTCAGGGTCTTTCCTTTTTTTTCGACTTGAATCAAATCATGTAAGTTTTCATTCGCTTCAATTTCTACCTTTTCCTCCTGGTCAGAAAATCGAATAAAAACTTTAAAATCTTCGGTGACATCTATTTTATCGAATCCTGTGATGTTTTTAGTTTCAGAAGTAATTTTGTGGGATAATTCAATGTAATTGTGTCCCCTTTGCCCAAAAAGACTTGAGCCAATTAAGGTAAAGATCAAGATTAAAGTAGAAATAGATACTTTCATAATTTTAGAATTTGATGTTTAGTTACTGGTTTAATGACAATGGAATTTCTAAAGAGTTTCTTTTTAAAGTTAGACAATTCAATTGTTTTTTAATCTTAGTTCCCTATAATTTGAATATATTAGTTTAAATTATGAAGTTGTTCTATAATTCGGATCGAGGCCGAGAAATCGAGTTTTAAAACAACTTATATACTCCAGTCATTCCTTTTGGAATAACAAAACTAAACCAAAAAATGAAATCAATATTAATAACGACCTTATTAAGTCTTTTTACTTATGGTGCTTTCGCCCAAATTGTCAACATAGAAGATAAACGAAGTGCCTTAGCAGATACTTCCGCTTGGTTTGGCCATGTTGACCTTAAATTTAATCTAGTTGAAAACGGGAATTCCATTATTTCCATTAATGGAAATATTCGTTTAGAATACTTACGCAACCGACATACTTTTTTGGGATTGACCAATTACAATTTAGGAAAGGTAGGAGCTAATGATTTTATCAATCAAGGATTTCAACATTTGCGTTATAATTATAAAGTGAAAAAAAGATTGACATGGGAAGCGTTCACACAAGCACAGTATAATGAAAAAATCAAGTTGCAATTGCGTTGGCTACTTGGAACTGGACCAAGATTCGAATTATTTAAAAGAGAAAAAAATCGAGCTTATTTAGGGACGCTTTACATGTTCGAATATGATGAAGAAGTATTTGGAGATGACTTCGAAGAATATCATCGAGATCATAGGTTGAGCACTTATTTTTCCTTTAATGTCCAACCACATCCAAATGTTCGTATCTCAGGAACGACCTATTTTCAACCGGTCTTGACGGATCTTTCGGATTTACGAATTTCATCACAAACTTCATTAAATTTTGACATCAGTAGTCATTGGGCATTTAGCTCTGCCTTCAGTATCACCTTTGATTCTGATACACCTGAAGGAGTTGTCAATACCATTTATCAATGGCAAAACGGTTTACGTTGGAGTTTTTAAAAAATCAATTCTGTATGCCAATAGGTTCGTTCGTTTCACTCAATAATTGTGGAAGGATAGGAGAGTCCGCTATCCAATTTTCTTTACTATATAGAATGTTGATTTGCTCTTCTTCCTTATTTAGTAAATAATAAGTATTACTTTTTAACGCTCCATTTAACTCTTCGGATTTCATATACAAATGATAAAATCCAATATCTAGATTTTGTAATAAACTTTCTGTTCTTGATTTTGATTTACAGGGAGTGCAATGATACATCTCCTTGAAGTGTCCATCAAAAAGATGAATATGTACATTAGCTTCCGCTAAATTTAAATCCTCAAAAACGAAATGAATAGGTTGTGATCCTCTTTTGAAAAAAGAGATGGATTACCTTTTATTTTGAAACCCTGTCCGAATAATAAAATGTGAAGTATAAAAAACGAAAGGATAAATTTTCCTAGAGTTTCTTGTTTCATTTTTGAGGATTTATAGTTTGGTTAAGTGCTATAAATTTAATTCAAATGAAACAAAGTCTAGCTAAAATGAAATTAACTCTTAATGAATTATCTGTAAACAAAGCATTGATTAACTGTAAATTAATCATTAAATTTTCCATTAAAAAAGAATGGAAATGTAAGATCAAATGTCAGATTACTAAAGAAAATATTAATCAAATTATCTCCTCAAATTCATCCTCATCGACCACTGGTAAAAATCGTTCCAACGCAGCATTGCTAATTCGATTCATGATGCCAAATTGTTGCATCACTTCCTCGATGAAAGCTGCATTCACAAGTTTTTTGATGTCATCAATACCAGAAATAGAAGGCATCGGTCGCACCTTGTAAGTTTGTTCATACATACTCGTTTCAAACTTAATAGAAAATTTACTATCCATGTTAAAGACCGTAATTTTAATGCTAGGATGTTCAATGTAGCCGATGATTCTCATAAAGGAAAAGTTTACTTATTTTGTTGAATGCTTGTCGTTAGTCGTTGATACAATTCTTGAAAGTCAGGATATTTATTTAAAAAATCAAGGTGTTTGTCAATCGTATTTTGATCACCTCTGATGGCAGGTCCAGTTTGCATTTTTTTAGCGGGATGTTGTTTGATTTTTTCTGCCGTTTCTTGGATCAAAGGTTTTAAAATATCAAAAGATAAATTTTCTTTTTCCAAAATGGTTTCTCCAACTTGGAATAAATGATTGGTGAAATTATTGACGAACACTGCAGCCACATGCAAAATAGCTCGCTGTTGATCATCCACTAAATAAACTTTTGGACTTAGCAATTGAGCCAGTTTTTCTAATTTGCGTCGTAAAGGTTGACGATTAGCATGGATGCAAATGGGGATATTGTCAAAGTTGGAAACTCTAGACTTGGAGAAAGTTTGTAAAGGATAAAAAATCCCATATTGTTTGAAGTAAGGTTTTAAAACCGTACTTGGAGTCGCTCCAGAAGTATGCACTACCAAAGCTTTTTGGGATAAAGGAATTTGTGCTAAAGCGGCAGCAACCCATTCGATAGCCGCATCACTGACTGCTAAAATATACAAATCCGCATTTGGCCTAATCTCCTTTAGTTGAGTGGTATAACTACTGTTGAGTGATTGAGCTAGTTGTTTCGCGTTTTTCGTCTTTCGACTAAAAATTTGAACAATTTTTTGGTTTTTTTCTACCAAAATATGTCCGAGATGAAAGCCAACATTTCCAGCACCAATCAAAACAATATTAAGCATTCGAATTGTTTTCGTTCGTCTTTCGTTTGCTATTTATTCGATGAAACATACTCATGGCCAAACCAAACATGATCATAAGTGTACCCAACCAAACTAAATTGATGCCTGGGAATAAAATAGCTTCCATGACAATGTAATCGGTTCTTAATGCATTATCCGCAATTTCAATTGGAACTCTTCTATTCTTATTTTCTTCAATAGCAATCGACATTTCGATTGACTCACTTTTGGGATCTATTTTAGTAAATCTAAAATGAAGCCCTAATTCAGGAATCTCGTCTTTCAAGTTAAAAGGTTGGCTTTTCCGAATCAAATAAAGTGGTTCTGCTTGGAAGGTTTTGCTTTGATCTTTCGATAAAGCAGACAACATAGCACCAACCGCAATGTCTCCTTCTTCTGCTTTATAGTTCGGATGCCCTGGTTGTAAATTAAAGCCACTGAATAGGATTTCTTGTCCATTCAAATTTATTTTCTCTCCTTTTTTCAAAGCAAATGTTTTATAGTCTAATTCACTTTCAGGAGTGAAAACTCGTTCAAAGACTTTATCCGATAAACGAACCTTCAATTGTAAATCATCGATTTTTACGGGAAAGTTATAGAGCAAAGTTTGCCGTAAGGCCAACATCGGTTCTGCTACATACATCGAATCAAAACCAACAGGATAGAATTGCATTTTTACTCCATATCCAATATCGTTTTCTACACTTTCATATTCGTGATGAGTTGGTTTTTTATTAACCGATTCTAAAATGCCGATAAATTTTTCGCCAAAGACCGTATCTCCAACAGCCAAATCATAGAGTTGGTAATTCAAACTATCTTCAACAGACTTAGCATATTCGGGATCAGTTTCTGCACGAGGAAGCGAAGCCACATGCGTGAAAATATCTTTGTGGAAATACCGTTTCGTAGAAGGATTGGAAGTGACTATCTCCGTTCTATTTTTGTTGTATAAAATATTGGGATATAAATTAAAACTCTCCACCACTTTACCTTGATCATCACGTTTTTTATAGTTGACAGTAAACTCTCGATTGTGACTCCAAATACTATCTTTTTCATAAGTGACTTCATATCCACTCATCAACATTGGAACACCTTTCATCAATAAAATATTCCTTTCATAGTTTTCTTCGGTAAAGCCTTCAATCAATCCTCGTTGAGCAAATGCATTTGTCGAAATGAATTTTTTATTGAGACCAGAAGCCATTACCCCGATAATCATGATCCCAAATCCGATATGAGAAATAGCTGATCCACCAACCTTTAAATTTCCCTTTAGAAAAGTAATGATATGATCTAAATTGGCTAAGATGGCAAAAAATCCAGAAAATAATAAAAGAACATATTGCCATGCTCTTGCATCAATCCAATAAGTGGTGATAAAAGTCAGCACTGCCGCGATGGCCAAACTAGTAATGGTATGTTTGACAAATTTAGGTTGATATTTGGTCCAATTGAATTCTTTAAATCGAAGGAACTGAGCGCCACCAGAAAGAAAAGCAACAAAAACCGCAATCCACATTTGGTATTGATTGAAATGCATCACCGGATCTTTGATTACAAAACCTTCAAAAGTTGGATCAAAAACTTCTCTTATCTTATTATAAACAGGTAAAGAGGTTGAAACAGAAATCAATATCGCTGAAAAGAATAACACTAAACTTCCGATGAAAATCCAAAACTCTTTGGAAGACGTATTTTCTTCTTTTTTAGGAGAAGGAATTCCTTTTAGTCTAACTAAAAAAGTAATCAAGCCTAATAAAATAAAAGCTAAAAGAAAGGCAACCAATTGCGTTTCCAATCCCATTTCTGTAAAGGCATGAACGGAACTTTCACCTAATATGCCACTTCGCGTTAAAAACGTAGAGTAGACGATCATGATAAACGTCAGCAAATAAAAAATATACGTAGACTTAATTGAATGATTGGTACTGCGGGCGATCAAGTTAGTATGAATCCCTGCGACCAAAAGAATCCACGGAACCAATGACATGTTTTCTACCGGATCCCAAGCCCAATAACCACCAAAGCTCAAAGCTTCATAAGCCCAGACACCACCCATCAAAATTCCTGTTCCTAAAAAGGCACCTGAAAAAAGTGCCCAGGGCATCACGGGTTTTAGCCAAGCTTTATGTTCCTTCGTCCACAAGCCAGCAATCGCATAGCAAAATGGAATCGCTGTAGAGGCAAAACCTAAAAACAAAGTAGGTGGATGGATGGTCATCCAATAGTTTTGTAATAATGGATTGAGGCCAGTTCCTTCAATCATGGATACATAATCTGCTTTCGCAAAAATAGGGGCATCCATTACATCTCTCAACAACAAAAGTGGACTACTGCCAAGTTTATAAACTGATTCTCCAATTTCGAAATGTAAACCAAGAATCATAGAACCAATAAAGACTTGAATGAAGGCCAAAACGGCAAGCACCGGACTTTCCCATTTTCCTGCTTTAAAAATCAAAAAGAAGCCCAAAATTACATGCCAAAACATCCACAATAAAAAACTTCCTTCCTGACCTTCCCAAAAAGCAGATAAAATATATCTTGTTGGTAACTCAGAGGATACATGTGCCCAAGCGTACTGATATTCAAAGTACTCTTGTACCATGACGTAAAAGATAATCCCAATAACAGAGAAGACACAAAAACCATGTACAAGGAAAGCAAATCTTCCCATACTTCGCCAACCATTAAATGACGGGGTATCTCTTTTTTGTGTAGCAAAGAAAAAAGCGGCGACAGCTAAAAGACTTGCTACAAATCCTAAGACATTACAAAAATGGCCAATTTGACCAGGTAGTAAGTGTTCGCCGATATATGCTATTTCGTTCATTTAATTGTATTGGTGTTGTGATGTTTTGGTTACTAGTGCTGGACGATTAAATTTCGTTGGATCGACTTTTGACTAGGATTTCTTCATCTTGATATTTTGAAGGACACTTCATGAGCATTTCTGTGGCGACAAACTCTTCTCCTTTCATTTGTCCGGTGAGCACGATTTGTTCAGAGCGTTCAAATTCTTGAGGCTTGCTCGCCAAAAGGACTACTTTATTTTCCTGTCCTTCACTGTCCTTGATATAAAAACTAAAGTGGTTTGGATTTTCTTCTGGATTATAATACATTTCTTTATCCTTGGATAACTGGCCAGACAGTTTTACTCGTTCGCCTGTTTTCATTGCTTGCGCAAATGTAGAATAAGTACTGACATCTCCTGAAAGAGAAAGCAATAATGCGATAGCGATAGCAATCATGGCAATTCCGATAAGGTGGCTTCTTTTCATAATGAAGATATTTTATTAATTGGTAAAAGTTTTAGAATTTTAGCTGGTTGAGAACGAAGTTTATTACTTAATAAACGATATTCTTAAAAGTGAAGTATTCCTTCAATTGACCTGCTATCTATATAACGTAAAATTACACTTTTTTTGTGGGGCAAACTTAAAATTTCCTTGTATTGGGCTCATTTTCAAGGCTTTTGCCTTTCATTTGAAGGTATTCTGACAATTATCCTTAAATTTGACATAATAATGATAATTGATCTATGAATACCAATGTAGTAGTTTCCTTAAAAAATGCAGCTATCTATCAGCAGAATCAGTTGATTCTCAATAAGGTGAACCTTAATTTGACCAAAGGTGAATTTACTTATCTGATTGGAAAAACAGGAAGTGGAAAGAGTAGTTTACTCAAAACGATATATGGTGCTTTGCCCCTTCGAGAGGGAAAAGGAGAAGTCGGCGGATTTGATTTGAATCAACTCAACCGAAAAAATATTCCATTGCTTCGTAGAAAGTTAGGAATCATTTTTCAAGATTTGAATTTGTTGCAAGATCGATCGGTATATGATAACTTGCTTTTTGTATTAAAAGCAACGGCATGGAAAAGGAAAAAAAAGATAGAATTACGAATCGATGAAGTGTTATTGAAGGTCGGTATGACCGAAAAAAAGTACAAAATGCCCCACGAATTATCTGGTGGCGAACGCCAAAGAATTGTCATCGCTAGAGCCTTATTGAATAATCCAGAATTGATTATTGCAGATGAGCCAACTGGTAATCTAGATCCCGAAACCTCTGATGAAATTTTATTACTCATTCGGCAGCTTGCTATCGAAGAAGACACAGCGGTTTTATTTGCTACCCACGATTATCGAATCCTTGAACATTTTCCCGCTAGGATTATCCGCTGCCAAAAAGGTCGAATCATTGATGAGGAGAATTATGTGATTTGATTTTTTGAACAAGCTACGAGATACAAAGTAATAGGCTTTGTTTTCTTTGTTCTTTTCAGTCTCTATGGATCTGTAAAAGAAAAAAACAAGGAGCGACATTCATGATCAGTTTTTCCTGAAAAACGAACCGCAGATGTTGGCGATGTCTTGTTGGTGAATCAAATAAAATTTCCATCCAAAAAGGAAAACCCCAAGCATCTGCGATCCATTTTAGCGAAGGCGAAATCAATCGAATCTACTCATACTCCGTCAAAATTTTCTCTGTCTTTGCACTACTAATTCGATTGACCATTCGTTCTGCTTCGTGATCATCTCGAATGGTTTTAGACAAAGTAAAAGCTGCACTAACCGTAAAAATTACTCCCGTTCCAAGAAATCCTTTTACCCACATATCGGCCTCTAAATAGCAAATACCAATCAAGACACTCACAAAGGCAATTGCAAAAGCAGCCCAAACTTGAAATCTCCAAGCAGCGGTATTCTGTTTTATAAGATTGTCGGTCATCATAATTTTCTGAATTTAGTTAATAAATGATTTAAATAAGCTTTGATTTAAAAACGATTCAAAACTAGGGGGCTTTGTCAGTCAATGAAAATTAAAAGGACGCTTGGTCTTATTTTAGAGATGAAGACTAGGAAAAGCATCGACGAATCATTAAAAATGGGTTTCGTCGGATAAAATTAACCATTGATAGATTGGTATTAGGATGGACATTGCTTGATTTTGATAATTATAGAGCTTTAATCAGCGCGGATTAATAGTCTGATTATGAGTGCTTTATGTAGGTAGTAGGTCTTTAGTGCTTCAATGTGAAAAATAGAAAAATTTATGGACCGTAACAGAATGAACAAAATGCACTGAATTTGTATTTAACAAT
>CAYTVR010000129.1:0-19060 GCA_964441245.1 uncultured Saprospiraceae bacterium
CGAATGGTGATGGCATAAATGATCTTTGGGTAATTCCAGGAATAATTGAAAAACCGGACAACCAGGTTTCGGTTATTAACCGATGGGGAAATGTGGTATTTGAAATAGAAAATTATCAAAGTGATTGGGATGGAACCGATAAAAAAGGAAAACCTTTACCAGAAGGAACCTATTACTATCATATCCATTTTGATCTAGCAGACGGCGAAATTTTTAGTGGAAACGTAACGATTATTAGATAAATAAAAGAGCATGAGAAAAAGAACAGTTGTGGTTGCATTTATGGTTATTTGCTTTTTTTCATTTTTACAGGAAGGTAAAACTCAGCAATTACCATTGTTGAATCAAGATCGAACATCCCTGAACCCGGCACTGATTTCTTCTGATTATTTTAAATATTATACGACTACCAATGCTGCGATATCCTACAGACATCAATGGGCGAAAGTAGAAGGAGCACCATTAAATTCATTTATTAAAATATCTTTTTAACTTTAAAAAAAAACTGATTATGAAATCACAATTACTTATTATTTTTCTTCTAATTTCTTCCATTTCCTTTGGACAAGGAACCGGAGAGGTTATTATTACTGAAATTTATAACCGACCTTTAAAGCCAACTCAAGAACAGTTGGATGCAGTCTTAGCGAGTAATCCAATGGGCGCTGATGTCACTCCGAATGAAGGACATACCGAATGGTTTGAAATTTATAATACAACAGATTCTCCTGTTGTCATGGACGGATGGACCTTAACAGATGCTTCCAAATCTTCGGCAGTAACGACTATAGGAAGTTTTACTATTGAAGCACATTCTTATGCCGCATTCTCAGGTTTTAATATTCCAGATGCACAAGGTGGGGTAGTGTTTGATTATTTTTATGATTACAAAGCGCCTAGTTTTAATAACGAAAGTAGTTATGAAGATGTAGGCGATGATTCCTGTCCTGATGGAGTGATCATTCAAAAAGCAGATGGTACCTTAGTTGATGAGGTTTTATACGATTATGGATATGGACATTATATTGGCAATCTCAATGCTAATGAATCTTGTAGTAGTAATTTAGCTGCAATAGGAATGCCTCCTGTTGAAGCGGGTTCTAAAAAATCGTTTATGTTGAAGGTTGATCCAGCAATAATGAATGCTGCAGATAATGATTTAGCCGAAAATTGGGAATTTTCAACTCTGGTATATGATGGTGGAAATCAAATTGGAACACCTGGTCTGGCCAATGACGGTTCTGGACCTGATATGGGAGCAGGAACTGGAGAGGTGATCATTACTGAAATTTACAACCGACCTTTAAAACCATCTGATGAACAATTGGCAGCAGCGCTGATGAACAATCCTGCAGGTGCTGATGATACGCCCAATGAAGGACATACCGAATGGTTTGAAATTTATAATACGACAAATGAGCCTGTAATCATGGATGGTTGGACCTTAACAGATGCTTCTAAAACGTCAGCGGTGACCACTATCGGAAGTTTTACTATTGCTGCTAATTCTTATGCTGTATTCTCAGGTTTTAATATTCCAGACGCGCAAGGTGGAGTAGCGTTTGATTATTTTTATGATTACAAAGCGCCCAGTTTTAATAACGAAAGTAGCTATGAAGATCCAGGAGATAAGTCGTGTCCTGATGGGGTGATCATCCAAAAAGCAGATGGCACTTTAGTCGATGAGGTGAGATACGATTATGGTTATGGTGAATACATTGATAATCCAGAAAGTGGTTCTTGTATGGACAATGAAGCAGCCGTTGGAATACCAGCAGCACAAAGTTCTTCAAAAGTTTCCTTCATGTTGAACGCAGATCCTGCGGTGATGAATGCAGCGGATAATGATCTAGCTGCTAACTGGTCTTTTTCAACTGCGACCTATGACGAAGTAGGATCTCAGATTGGAACTCCTGGATTAGCAAATGATGCGTCTACAAGTATTCGTCCTTTATTGGAAGCAAGTCTTAAAATATTTCCAAACCCTGCAAAAGAGATCATATATATCGAATCAGATTTTCAAGAAAGCTTACGTGTGGGTATTGTTGATTTGATTGGTCAAACGATCATTACTGAAAATCCAGATAACAATCAGATAGATATTTCAAATATTTCTGCTGGAATGTATTTGATTAAAATTCATTTTGGCAAAGAGCATGTTGTTCGAAAAATAGTTATTCAATAATATTTGATACATTGTAATTGAAAGTTAATTGACTTACAATGTATTTAAGTATTAGTTAGCATTGGATATTTTCCTCTGTGGCAATGTCGAAAAAATATTGCACACGGAGGGAAATTATCTTATCATACTTTTTTATCAAAAATTGAATTAAAAAAATACTGCTAATTAGTGAATATGATGGTCAATAAATCATTGACACTAATCGAATAATTTTAATACGTTAGATATTAATTTTTTGAAGATAAAGCTCAAAGGGTAGGCTAGGGTTATTCATTAAAGATATTATTTTACTTGATAATTGAACATTTTGTTTCGTCTCTTTTTTTTGTTAAAAAAGCATGATTAAAACAAGCCGAAATAATGGATCACTAATCAATTCAATGTTTTATTTTAATGCTCTGAAAATCAATTATTTAAGGCTATATTTTTTTGCAGTGAAATAACAGGTATTTTTAATTTTTTTTTTTGCTTAAAGATTTACTCGAAATTGTTTGTTGTGTAAATAATATTTGATATATTTGAGAATAATAAAATTGGTTGACCAATTCTAAAGCGACCAAAATTACAGAAAATAGCTATTCCATTTACAATGAAAGATGTATTAAAAAGTTTTCAGGAAATAAAGATTGAAACACCAGTCGATAAGATTATAAGACAGATCCGTGAATTGATAACTTCTGGTCAGCTAAATCCAGGTGATCGATTACCACCAGAACGCAAATTAGCCTTAAAGCTAGGCGTTGGACGAACAAATGTAAGAGATGCCATCCGTAAATTAGAATTTTATGGGATATTAAAAACGCTCCCTCAAAGTGGTACAATTGTCGCTGGAATGGGAATCACTGCATTAGAAGGATTAATAACAGATGTTTTAAAAATTGAAAATAGTGATTTTGCCTCTTTGGTTGAAACACGAATTTTAATGGAAACAGAATCTGCTAGATTGGCAGCTATTCGAAGAACTGAAGAAGATATTAAGAGCATTCAAGAAGCTTTAGAATCTTATGCCTCAAAAGTTCAACTTAATAATCAACAAGCAGTCGAAGAAGATTTGATGTTTCATTTAAAAATAGCAGAAGCTAGTAAAAATACCGTGTTAAAATCTTTGATGTTGATCATTACACCTGATATTATCAATAATTTTATCAAACTGGATATCTGTAAAGATGATCGTAATCAGGATGCTTTAAGCGAACACGAAGTAATCGTAAAACATATTATTGCTCAGGATGCCGATGCAGCAGCGGAGGCCATGCGTATACATTTGAAAGAAGTATACAACTATAGTCAATCCCTAAAATAATAGTTGAGAATAATTTTAACCAATTCACCATTAAAACCTTTTTATAGTATGACAGAAGTAAACCATTCACCTAATTCCAGCTAAAATAAAAAGTACAAAGAGAATCCGCTGGAAAATTTGAAGTCTTACTCTTACCCGCCGGACTATTTTATTACAGTTTCCAATTTAAGAGTTTCTGATACAAGTAACTAAATGTGTACTTACTTGGATTGGCGTAGCTATGCCTTTTATTAAATCGAAAGACTCACTTAAATGTTAAGCGAAACTAGATAGGTATAAAATTAAAAAATAAAACTATGTTCTTAAAATCAACAAATCTCATTAGCAATGCCAGATGGATCTATTGTTTATTGGTATTGTTATTAGGTCTACCCCTTTTATCTTCAGCCAACTCTCATTGGATAGAAGCGAAATCTATTTCAGGGGTAGTGACCTCAGGAGATGATGGCACGCCTTTAATCGGCGTAACGGTATCCATTAAAGGAACGACAATTGGAACCGCTACAGATGTTGATGGCGCATATTCCCTTGATGCTGAAGAAGGTTCTGTCTTGGTGTTTAGCTATACAGGATTTGCGGCACAAGAAGTACTCGTTGTTGGCAATACCATTTACAATGTTGTACTACAAACAGATGAAGCAGTGTTGGACGAAGTAATTGTCATTGGTTATGGTACTCAGAAAAAATCACATTTGACTGGATCGATATCCAAAGTTGAAAATAAAAAATTAGATCAAATAGCAGTATCTAGAGTAGATGACGCTCTTATAGGTCAAGTCTCTGGAGTTAACATTCAGGCTAGTTCAGCAGAGGCAGGGGCTGCTCCCACGATTACGGTTAGAGGATTTGGATCGATAAATGCGGAATCCGGACCCGCTGTAGTAGTTGATGGTTTGGTAGTAGATCCTGATTTTCTAGGAAATTTGGATATGAATGATATCGAATCTTTTGAGGTGTTAAAAGATGCGGCATCTGCTGCGATTTATGGAAGTGAGGGATCAAATGGTGTCATTTTAATTACCACGAAAAGTGGGAAAGAAGGAAAAACCAAATTTGCTTATGAAACTTACTTTGGACGAAAAGAAGCCTTTGGAAGTGATGAGTATAAAAAGAGTGTGGCGGATTGGGCCGAATTTGAAATGGCGCAAGCTGGTGAACTCTCAAATGCAACCAAATACGCGCAGGAATTAGTAGCAGTTACAGGTGTTGACCGAGACTGGCAAGATGTATTCTTTGATGGGGGGAATATTTCTAGTCACTCTTTTTCTGCTAGAGGAGGAACCAAGAAAACGAAGTTCAGCGCATCCTTAAGAACATTAGGTGATCAAGGAGTGGTATTGACCGATGATTACCGGATATACTCTGGTAAATTAAAAATAGATACAAGGATTACGGATAACATAAAATTTGGAGTAAGTGTTACACCGTCTCACTCAAAACGAAGAGCTTTACCAACATCAGTACATAACCCGATCAGACAGTCTCCTTGGCTGTTGATTCGACATACAGAAAAAACACTTCCATATATTGATAGAGATGAATACCCAGATATTGAAATAGGAGATTATTTTCGAGAAGATCATTTGCGGAGCATTGATATAGATACTACCGATGAATTGGGAGCAAGTCGTCCTCGTACCTCAAATGATATGAACCCATATGCTCAATATGTTGAACGAGAACATTACGAGTATAAAACTAAGTTATTAGGCCGAACCTATTTGAGCTATAAGATAATGGACGGGCTTACAGCGAAAACATCGCTAGGAATGACCATAGAAAATCGGAAGAGAACTAGATGGAATGGGACATTACATCATCACACCTTTGAAAGTAGAGCTTCTTACCAATTACAAAATAGGGTACGTACTAGATTGATTTCTGATAATACTTTATCGTATAATTTCGGAGTTGGCAATCATGATTTCAATGCACTTGTGGGGGCCACCATTCAAAAAAGAAGATCTGAAAATAGTGTGATTGATGGGATTGGATATACCAATGATTTACTTAAGAATCTACAAGGAGCAACACTGGTATCTGAATTTCAAGAGGTCAACGCAGTAAAAAATAAGATCGGTTATTTTGCTAGAATTAATTACGCTTTTGATAATAAATATTTGATAAATGCTTCCTATAGACGAGATGCAAGTTCTGTTTTTGGAGTCAACTCAAAATGGGGTGATTTTCCTGCTGTTTCTATAGGCTGGAATGCTCATAATGAAGATTTTATTAGTAAAAGCAATTTGCTAAGTAGATTAAAGTTTAGACTCAGCTACGGACTTACTGGTAATGAAAACTTTAATGTTGGGGACGATATTATTAATGCATATCCTTATTTGGCTTTGTTGAACACCACCAACGCCGTTACGGAAGGTGGTATTACACCTGGAAATTCTGCACTTAATATAGTCAACACCTTGTTACAGTGGGAGGCTTCCAAAGAGTTTAATCCTGGAATTGATTTTGGATTTATGGATAATAGGATAACTGGATCAGTCGATTATTACGTAAGAACCAGTGATAAATTATTATTAGATAATCCTGTTTCTTATGTTACTGGATTTGATGCGGGTATCGTAAACCTTGGAGAGGTTGAAAATAGAGGATTTGAACTTGAAGTCAGAACTAAAAATCTCTCTAATAGTAAATTGAAATGGAGTACAACGGTCATTGCATCAACCAATAAAAATGAATTAATCAATTTTGGTGAATCTAATGGAGCATTAACAGAAGATGGTTTTGATAGAAATTCTCAATGGATCAACTCAGTTGGTAATCCTATTTCTTCTTTTTACGGATTTGTCGTCGATAAAGAATTAGCTGCTGAATATTGGGACTCACCTTATATGCCTATCAATAGTGTTTCAGAAGACATCATTGTAAAAGATTTAAATGGTGATGGTTTAATCACGGATGCGGATAAGACTATTCTTGGGGATCCATACCCAGACCTAGTATGGAGTGTTACAAATGAATTTTTATTTGGGAATTTTGATTTTTCTATCATGATTCAAGGTAGTCTAGGAGCTGAAGTTAAAAATATTGGCGATCAATATTTTGGTACACATTGGCAAGGCAGTACGACTGATCGAGCAAAGGTGGTTACTGATGGAATCATACCACACGAATCCTTTCTTCAAGAAAGAGTGTGGACAAACGATGTCGTACAAAGTGCAGGTTACTTTTCATTAAGGAATGTAAATATCGGTTATAGTTTTGCAAGAGCAAAGCTCACTCGATTTGGTTTAGAAAGCCTAAGAGTTTATGCCACTGGTCAGAATTTGATTTATAAAACTTCCGATGATTATAATGGATTCAATCCTGAATTTATTGATAATAATAACACACCTACATCTTACGGCGCTCAAAGAGCAGGTACTCCTTTATTTAGAACCGTAACATTTGGGTTAAGCGTTAAATTCTAATTTTAAAAAGATAGAAAATGAAATATATTAATTATATAATTATTGGATTAGTAGGAATTACTTTTTTTTCCTGTAAAGATGAATTTTTAAATCCAATCCCGGATTCTGCGATTGTGGTAGATGCATTTTTTTCCTCTGATGCTGATGTCTTGGCAGGCATTATTGGAGTCTACAATGCGATACAAGGAGTCAATATAAATACAGAATCTAATTCAAGTAGAGCTAACAGAGGGATACAGTTTGAATTTATGGTCACAGAATTGCGTAGCGACAATACCCGCACCGCAACATTAGAAGGCTCGAGAGCTGATTTTCATCGCTATAGAGTTGATCCGACCAATATACAATCGCAAGATTATTATCAATCCATGTACGAGATTATTTTTAGAGCGAATAATGTTCTAAACTATATTAATGTTGCTGATGAAGCCAATCAAAGTCGTTATACAGCTGAAGCTAAATTTTTAAGAGCTTATGCCTACTTTAATCTAGTCAGATTATATGGTGATATTCCTCTAGTCACCAGAGTGGTAGGGCCTACTGAAAATGAGGCGCTTTTTACACGAGTGGCTACAGCAGAGGTGTACGAACAAATCGTTTTAGATCTTCAAGAAGCGGTTGATAATTTAGATAACAGATATAAATCTAGAGCATCCAAAGCAGCTGCACAAGGTCTTTTGGCAAAGGTATTCTTGACGCAGCCAAGTCCAAATTATTCAGGTGCGGAGCAATTATGTATGGCTATTATTAGTAGCGAAGAATTTGCTTTAGAACCTAACTTCAATGATGTCTTTTATGATGAATTGAATGACGAAATTATTTTTGCAATTCAATATGAATTTAAAAACACACTAGCAAGTCAAGGTTACTCCGCTGAATTCACCGCTACGAATAGTCAAGGTAGACAAGATGGGCTAAACATAGTCAACCCTAACTTAGTCACTGCTTTTGCTTCATTTGGTGGAAACAGAAACTCAACTTCTTTCATGGCATTTCCAACGTTTACAGAAATCGCAAAATTTTTACCTGATGGAACGGACCTAAGTTTTCCGCCTACCTATGGATTAAGTCCTACCAATGCTGGTAATGATTGGATCGTTTTGCGATACTCAGATGTATTGTTAATGCATGCTGAGGCCATTATCGGTAGCAGTAATCAAACCACATCTGGGGCGGCAATCGATTCTTACATGGCGGTAAAAGTCAGAGCAGGATTTAATGCTAATTCCGATCGTCCGGCTTTACTAACTAAGACTACATTATTAGAAGAGCGAAGGGTAGAATTGGCTTTTGAAAATCAACGGTTTTTCGATTTGATGAGGTTTGGAGTCGCTGATGCGGTATTAAGTGCACATGCAGAAGACCAAGGATATGCTGATTACAATCCTAGAAAATTATTGTTACCAATTCCATCAAGAGAAATTAATTTAAGCGGTGGGCTATTAACTCAAAACCCTGGGTACTAAACACCACTCAGAAATTAAACTTAAAGAAAATGAAAAATAAATTTGATTTTTTTGAAAGAGCAACTAAGTTGTTTTTTTGCATAACGATCATAGCCATAATGTTTAATAGTTGTCAGGATGCTTTTGAGTATGACTTGCCTGATACCAACTCAAAAGAAGATCTAATTGGACCAACTGCTAACTTTTCTTATGCTTCTACTTTAGAGGATTTCAGAACGATTAAGTTCAGTGATCTCTCACTTGAAGCGACTACATTTCTATGGGATTTTGGAGGAGGTGAAACATCAACGGAGCAAGATCCCACTTTTACATTTGCAGGAGAAGGTACTTTCCCAGTTACCTTAACTTCTAGTGATGGAAGGGGAGCTTCGGATATGATCACCATAGATGTTATGGTGGTGGAAGGTCCATTTCAACCAATTATTGTAGAACCAGGTTTTGAAGATTTTGCTTTACCTGATGGTACAGGTTCTGGACGAGATTCCTGGAGAGCAAGTTGGGCTACCATTTTTGGTATTTCTACTAGCCCTGTAACTTTCGGAGATCAGGCTGCAAAATTAGAAGCAAGTAATGCTCGAGGAGGGTATCAAGAAATTACAGTAGAACCAAATACTAATTATGACTTAAGATTTTATTATACGATGAAAAATGATGCTAGTGATCCTTGGGCCATTGTATCTATAATTGGTGTCACAGAAAATGGACCGATCACCTCTCAGCAAGATGCTTTTGATGGAACGATCGCCTCGGTAACCGTAAACAATACAGATGCACCTTCAACATATCTGGAAGAGAAATTTTCATTTAATTCAGGAGTCAATAATACCGTTGCTATTTATTTCTATAATGATGCAAATGTGGAAGCTAGATTTGATAACTTTTCGATTGAGGTTGGACTGCCTGGAGCAGTAGCCCCTTCAGCAGGATTTAATGCTGAACAGAGTTCGACAGATTATTTAGAGTATACCTTTACCAATACATCAACGAATGGTTCAACCTACTTTTGGGATTTTGGTGATGGAAATACATCTACAGAAGAATCTCCAACGCATGTTTATGCGACTCATGATATTTACACCGTTACTCTTGAGGTTACAGGTGGTACAGGCTTATCAGGATCTCTGAGCAAAGACATTGATATCCAAGCACCAGTTACAGCGGATTTTAGTTTCGAAGTGGATGCTTCGGATTATGCGACCTATCATTTTATGGATGCTTCTCAAGATGCTGTTATGCTGCTTTGGGAATTTGGAGACGGATTTCAATTTACCGGCATGAATCCTTCACACACTTATATGGAAGATGGCGCTTACCCGGTGACATTGACCGCATTTAGTCTTACAGGAAAGACAGATGAAGCCACGGTGACATTGGTAGTGACCGAAGGGTTTATTGTACAGGTGCTTAACGGTACTTTTCAAGAATTTACCTTTGAAACCGGGGACAATGCGGATGCTTGGGATATGACACCCAATTCAAAAGTGGTGGACAATAATGGAGTTGAAATTGACAGTCCATATAAAGTACTTTGGAATAATACAGAGTTGAATGATTACATTGACGCAACGTATTGTACTAATGAGCAACCTAATTCCTCTTCCGATGGAGCTTACGAAAATGGAGAGAAAACAAGAGGAGGGAAGTTTAGCGCCAATTGTCGTCGTTTGTATCAGCGTGTTCAAGTAGAGGCTGGTGTTAGTTATACTTTTTCTATTGACACTCGTTCTGAAGTAACTGGTATAAATACAGAAGTATTTATTTTGAATACTGAGATCACAACAGAGGCGGGCATCGATGCTTCTACTTCTGATCCAGCTATTGATGCTTATTTTGAGATCACGAATGATTTCAATGTGGACAAGTCCATGTTTACAACAAGCACTTTTGAATTTACACCATCTGAAAATCATATCGTTATTTATGCAAGAGCTTTGAATGCCATAGATAGTAGTAATGAAGTCTTCATTGATAACGTTAAAATCACAGAGAATTAGAAATGAGAAAACAATTGACCAATAATAAAAATGACCTTGGCTTTAAATTTAGACGGAGTAGTTTTTATTTACTTTTAATCATTACCTTGATCATTGTTGGCTGTGGAGAATCGTCAAATGAACCGCTCATTACACCTCCTGATAGGACAATTCCTCCAGCAGATGAATTAGTAGAAGGAGTCGATTATTTTTTACCAAAGATTGATCTGAACAATTGGAAAGTAACTTTACCTATTGGAAATCCATCCGAGGTAAAACCACCAGCTATTCTGGATTATGCCAATAATGATGTACTCAAAGAATTCATGTATAATGATTCTACTGATGGCTCATTAGTGTTTCATACTTATCCGGGTGCTACTACGGCTAATTCCTCTTATTCAAGAACAGAACTGAGAGAGCAAATGGAATCAGGTAACGATAAGGTCAACTGGACTTTTGAAGAAGGGGGTCGAATGAAAGGAACTTTAGCGATGTCTGATATCTCTAATGATAGTGGAAATAATCCCCATCGAGTTATCATTATGCAAATTCATGGTCGATTAACTAATCAACAAAGAGATTTGATCGGAGAAGATGATAACAATGCTCCTCCAATGTTGAAAATTTATTGGGAAAAAGGAAAAGTAGTGATAAGAACGAAAGAATTAGAGAATCTAAATGCAAGTGCAACAGAGATATTATATACTTCTGCTTGGGGTAATGCAGATTCTTTTACTTTCCCCCAATCAGTTGGTTTTGATCAATTCACCTTAGAAGTAATTGTCAGTAATGGAAGAATGGAAGTCATTTTAAATGATACTGCTTCTAAGGTGTATGAGGATATTCATATTCAAAAATGGAATGTTTTTGAAAATTATTTTAAGGCTGGAAATTACTTAGTAACTACGGACGAAGGAGCTTTTTCGACAGTGAAATATTATAACCTAGAGATTACACATTAAGTACATTGTAAATTAAGTTCTTTAAAAATTTGGTCGAGGCTATTTTGAAGATTGACAAGGCATTTTATGAAGTAAACCTCCTTGGTTAGCTGATTAAAATAACGCAGCTCAATTTTTAAAAGAGACCACTAAAATTTAAAGTTAATTAGTTTACAATGTATTAAGTAGTATCCAGAAATTGGGTTTACATTAATTTGAGATGAGTTTTTGTTTCAGGCGATTTACAATTTATGTGGTGTAGCTGTAGCTAAAAAAATTAACGAAGAATGAAACAATAAATCGCTCAAATTAATATCAAATTTTATTCAGAACACAGCTTAAATAGTTTCATGTATAGTTTTAATTAATAGAGCAAGTCATATTATTTCAATTAATATCGCTTATAAAGTTAAATGTTGATTGATGTTTTTTTTGAAAATTGACCATAAAGATTAGTAGAATGAAAAGACTTTAATCAAGTGAGAGATTTAATTTTTAGCATTTTAAAAAAGGTATTATAGAAAAAATGCTTGCTCTATTTTTTATTTGAACCAAACTATTATTAAAAAAGAAATTTTGAAAATAAAATTAGAAATACAATTCATTCTTCTAGTGGTTTTCGGTCTAAGCCAAATAGTAATGGCTCAAGATCATCCTAATTTGATTTTAACAAAAAAAGGAGTAGCAGATATCAAAGCTTCTCTAGGAAAAGCGCCATTGTTCGATAAAGTATTGGCAGAAACAATAGCTGAAGTAGATGCTGAAATAGCAACAGGTATTCATGTTCCAATTCCTAAAGATATGGCAGGTGGCTATACCCACAAACGGCATAAAAAGAATTGGTTTATTTTGCAAAAAGCAGGGGTATTGTATCAAGTCACCACAGATGATAAGTACGCCATTTATATTCGGGACATGTTACTAGAATATGCTGCAATGTATCCTAAATTACCGATCCATCCAACAGATCGTTCTTATGCAACTGGTAAAATATTTTGGCAATGTCTAAATGATGCGAATTGGTTGGTTTATGTCAGTCAAGCTTATGATTGCATCTATGATTTTTTAACTGAAAAAGAGCGAACAATTCTAGAAAAAGATCTCTTCCGGCCTTACGCAGATTTTTTATCAGTTGGTAATCCAAAATTCTTTAACCGCATCCATAATCATAGTACTTGGGGAAATGCAGGAGTTGGAATGATTGGTCTCGTCATGAATGATCAAGAATTAGTGGATAGAGCTTTATACGGATTGAATATAGATGCCAATAAAAAAAATGAAAGAGATAATGATGGTGGATTAATTCGTCCAGATGGATTGAAAAAAGCTGGTTTTTTAGCGCAAATGGATGGCTCGTTTTCGCCTGATGGTTATTTTACGGAAGGTCCATATTATTTACGTTATGCGATTTTTCCTTTTTTACAATTTGCCAAATCCTTAGCCAATAATAAACCTGAATTAGGTATTCTGGACTATAGAGATAAAATTTTAGAAAAAGCAGTGTATTCATTGTTATATCAAACAGATTATAATGGACTTTTTTATCCAATTAATGATGCTCAAAAAGGCATGTCATGGAATGCTAGAGAAGTGATTACAGCGGTGGACTTAGCCTATTATCATTATGGTCAAGACCCCATGTTATTATCCATTGCGGAAAAGCAAGGGACGGTAGCTTTAGATGAAGCGGGTTTTGCTGTCGCTAAATCATTAGCAGATGGCTTGGCTAAACCAATGAAACAAAAGTCAATTGTTTATAAAGATGGTTCTGATGGAAATGAAGGAGGAATTGGAATTTTAAGAAATAGTACTGCTCCTGATAATGAATTATGTCTAGTGATGAAATATTCTGCGCAAGGGATGGGACATGGACATTTTGATAAATTGTCTTATTCTCTTTATGATGAAACAGGAGAGATTATGCAAGACTACGGTGCTGCTCGTTGGGTGAATATTGATCAAAAAGGAGGCGGAAGATATTTAAAAGAAAATAATACTTGGGCAAAGCAAAGTATTGCCCATAATACATTAGTCGTTAATGAAACTTCTCATTATAAAGGAGACATCAAAATTGGTGAGAAGTACCATCCAGATCTTTTTTACTTTAAAGGAACTGGCGATGTCCAAGTACTAAGTGCAAAATCAAACAATGCTTATTCGGATACTAAATTGCATCGAACAATGGTCTTAGTAAAAGATGAAAATTTTCATCATCCTATATTAATTGATGTATTTAAAGCTAACTCAGATAAAAATAATCAATACGATTTACCCATCTGGTTTCAAGGGCATCTGCTACTGACTAATTTTGATTATCAAAAAGAAGCGAGCACTTTAAATACCCTTGGGGAGGCACATGGTTATCAACATGTTTGGAAAGAAGCGGTAGGAAAAACGGAGGAAGGTAATGCTCATGTTGACTGGTTTTCTAATGGTAAATTTTATTCAATGACTAGTGTAGTCGATCAGGAAGACGAATTAATATTTGCAAGGCTAGGTGCAAATGATCCTGAATTTAATCTGCGACATGACCCCGCTTTTATAATTAGGAAGAAAGAAAAAAAACAAGCAACTTTTGTTTCGATAATAGAGCCACATGGCGCTTATAGTACCGTGACTGAATTGTCAGAAGATCCATTTACGAGTATTAAAAATGTTAGTATATTGCACGATGATGCTAAATATACTGTTATCCAATTTAGTCATAAATCAGACAAAGAATGGACATTAATGTTAGCCCATGAAGATGCTTCAGAAACGAGTCAACATAAGATCAATGTTGATGATGAAATTTTTGAATGGACTGGAGTTTATCAATTGAAATAAATGCCTCTTATAGAATTTGAATGCGATTCAAACTTTGTACAAAATCTATATATTAAAATATAAAAAAGTAATTAAAAATTTTAAAAATGAGCTTACACGAAAATATTAAACCAACCAAAGGATTTTTTATTGACTCAGAATCCGAATGGGAACCTGTAGCCGAAGGTTTGACTAGAAAGATTACAGGTCATGACGGGAAGATAATGTTAGTAAAAGCCAAATTTGAAGCTGGTGCAATTGGCCAGATGCACAAGCATTATCATTCACAAGTTACTTATGTGGAAAGTGGAGAGTTTGAAATGACCATTGGAGAGGAAGTTCGTACGCTTAAGGGAGGAGATTCATTTTATATCCTGCCACAAGTAATGCACGGATGTGTATGTACCAAACCTGGGGTATTGATTGATGTTTTCAGCCCAGCAAGAGAAGACTTTTTGGGGCATGAAATGCTAGACCTCTAATAGATACTACTTTGTCAGTATCAAATTTTATAGGAATATTGAATCTTAAATCATGATTGGCTTTTTAAGTATGAAATTTACGATATAGTGCCAAATCGATCCCGCCAAAATATGTTGGGATTTCCCAATCGATATTCTTATAGCGACAAAGTAGTATTAAATACCTAAAACTTTACAAAACAAACAATGACAGAACAAACTAATCAAGGAAAACAAATAGGAGGGTTAAGATGGTGGGTAGTTGGCCTCGTTGCACTTGCGGCAGTAATTAACTATATCGATAGGCAGGCTTTTGGGGTCTTATGGCCTGATATTGCCGAGGATCTTTTTCCAGACTTAGATGCTGATGATCGAAAAGCAATGTATGGAGCAATCTCTGGCGTATTTATTTTCGCATATGCTGCTGGACAAGCAATTTTTGGGAAAATATTCGACTGGATTGGAACAAGAATGGGGTTCGCACTTTCTATAGGTCTATGGTCCTTAGCCACTATGATGCATGCATTAGCCAAAGGTGTCTTGAGTTTTTCTATATTTAGATCATTACTCGGTCTGGCTGAAGCGGGTAACTGGCCTGGAGCTGCCAAAGCTAATGCAGAATGGTTTCCAACTAAAGAAAGGGCCTTTGCTCAAGGAATATTCAACTCTGGTGCGGCGATAGGAGGAATTGTTGCCTTTCCAATAATTGGTTTGTTATCAGGAATTATGGCTTGGCAAGCAATTTTTATTACCGTAGGATTGATTGGATTTCTGTGGTTGTTGCCATGGTTTTATATTGTTAAGGCACCACCTGAAAGACATCCGATGTTGTCAGAAAGCGAAAAAAATTACATTCTTTCTGGACAAGAAAATCAGGACCTGAATGACGATGGAACCTATGATGAAGGATACAATCCAAGTACAGGAAAACTCTTTGGTCACAAGGAAAGTTGGGGCGTGGTTATCGCTTCTGCAGCTATAGATCCTATTTGGTGGTTGTTCATTGTATATATCCCAATTTACCTAAATGAAGTGTTTGGAATGAATGTAAAGGAAATTGCCTTCTCTGGTTGGCTTCCATATGTAGGAGCAATGTTAGGTGCTTGGTTTGGTGGACTGCTTGCTCAAAACAGATTAGGTGCAGGATGGTCCGTTAATAAAACAAGAAAGATGGTCATTACACTTGGTTGCTTCATTATGATTCCTTGCTTTTTTCTAATGAGTTCTCCTGGATCTGCTTTTAATGCCGTAGTTATTATGGCTATACTTTTATTCGGATTCCAAACTGCAATCGGAAATGTTCAAACATTACCAAGTGATTTATTTAGTGGAAAAGTAGTGGGGACACTTGCCGGATTTGCAGGAATGGCAGCAAAGTTAGGTGCATTTAGTTTAACATTGTTAGTGCCTATCTTAACAAAAGGAGGAAACTATACCCCTGCTTTTTTGATTGGTGGAGCACTAGCTTTGATTGCGCTGGCCGCTATTTGGTTGCTATGCCCAAAAATTGAACCATTGAAACCAAAAATATAGATAAGAGAACAAAATATTTTGTATAATTATCAAAATTATATTCTATCACTTAAAACTAATAATAAATAAACATTATGAATCAAGGAAAAGTAGCCATAGTAACTGGTGCAACAGCTGGAATTGGTTTGGCAGTAGCCAAAAGATTAGGTAAAGACGGATTTACGGTAATAATAAATGGTATCAACCACGAGGTTGGCGCAAAAAGAATAGAAGAACTGACAGCAGAAGGGATTACTGCTGAATATTATGGTTTTGATGTTACAAAAGAAGATGCTGTAACTGAAAATATCACCAAAGTTGGTGAAAAATATGGACGAATTGATGTGCTTGTAAATAATGCAGGTGGATTAGGAGGACGATCCAGATTTGAAGTAATGACCACAGAATTTTACAGACACGTAATGGCTTTAAATTTGGATTCTGTGTTTTTCGCTTCAAGAGCTGCCATACCTTTTTTGAAAAAAGGAGATAATCCTACCATCATTAATTATACGTCAAATGCTGGATGGAATGCAGGAGGACCTGGCGCAGGAATTTATGGAACTTCTAAAGCTGGTGTTCATACCATCACGAGAGCATTAGCCAAAGATTTGGCAGAGTATGGTATTAGAGTAAATGCAGTTTCTCCTGGTACAATTGATACCGACTTTCACATTGGGATCAAGTCTACAAAGCCAGAAGTTTTTAAATCTTGGGCTAATAATATCATGCTAAAAAGATTAGGTCAACCCGAAGATGTTGCTGGTGTTGTTTCTTTCTTAGCCAGTAAAGATGCTTCGTTTTTGACAGCAGAAACGATCCAAGTTGGTGGTGGTCAAGCCTTAGGAATTTAAGAGAATATTCAATTGTCAATTAGATAAAGCATGAGCCAATTTAAAAGAAAAGTAGCAGTCGTAACTGGTGGTGGTAGAGATATAGGTAGAGCAATATCCGTTCAACTCGCAAGAGAAGGAGCAAAGGTAGTGGTGAACTATAATAGCTCTAGAAAAGGAGCAAGAGAAACCGTAAAAGAAATAGAATCTTTTGGAGGTAAAGCCATTGCGGTTAAAGCAGATGTATCTACTTTAAGAGGTATTAAAAGTTTAAAAGCAAAAACAGTTAAGGCCTTTGGTAAAAGGTTCATATTCTTGTGAATAATGCAGGCGGACTTTTTGCGCGTAAAACATTGCAAGAATTTGATGAGGAGTTTTATGATTTGGTGATGAATGTAAATTTTAAGTCGACTGTTTTTGTGATGCAAGTATTTGAACCTTTAATGGGTAAAGGAGGCTCTATTATCAACCTTTCATCTCTTGCTGCCAGAGATGGTGGAGGTGGCGGATCTTCATTGTATGCTTCTTCTAAAGGAGCCACGACAACTTTTACTAGAGGAATGGCAAAAGAACTTGGCCCCAAAGGGATACGTGTCAATGCGATTTGTCCAGGTTTGATCGGAACTAAATTTCATGATGATTTTACTAAAGATGAAATACGAAAAATTGTTGCAGGTAAAACTCCAGTAAGAAGAGAAGGTAGAGCTGATGAGGTAGCAGATTTAGTAGTTTATTTAGCCTCTGACAAAAGCTCGTTTGTTACAGGGGCTAACTTTGATATTAACGGTGGATTAGCTTTCTCTTAATTTTAATGAAAATTAATAACAATTAAATTACACTTTTAAAAAAGTGTAACGGTCTGACTATACTCCCAAAAGTCTTCTGGGATTGTGATGTATTAACTGTAGAAAATTTAGATATATAAAACTCCAAGCACTAGAATTTAAACAGACAAGGAATTCTCTTCTAACACGGAGAATTAAATTATTCAGAAAATATTTCGTAAAGGAAAACACATTAACACTAGGGTAGCTTAACCCTTTAAGACTAATATTAAACATATGAAAAAAGTGGTAACTTTTGGAGAAATTATGCTCAGGTTGACTCCTCCAAGTTGGAAAAGATTTTCACAAGCCAATTCTTTTGAAGCAATCTATGGAGGTGGTGAAAGCAATGTAGCCGTTTCATTAGCTAACTATGGTGTTCCTGTAGATTTTGTCACCAGACTTCCTCAAAATGATATTGGACAATGCGCGCTGATGGAAATGCGGAAGCGTGGTGTTGGAACTGAGCATATTGTTTATGGCGGTGATAGACTAGGTATCTATTTTTTAGAAATAGGAGCCGTCAGTCGAGGCAGTAAGGTTGTTTATGACCGTGCTTATTCTGCGATGTCAGAGATCCAAGCAGGGATGATTGATTGGGAAAAAGTTTTTAAAGATGCAGGATGGTTTCATTGGACAGGAATCACACCAGCTATTTCACAAGGGGCTGCGGATGCTTGTTTGGAAGCGATCCAAGTAGCGAATAAAATGGGCGTAACCGTTTCTACTGATTTGAATTACAGAAAGAAACTTTGGAAATATGGAAAGGAACCTGGTGAAGTGATGCCTGCTTTAGTCGAAGGTTGTGATATCATTTTGGGAAATGAAGAAGATGCAGAAAAGCATTTTGGCTTACATCCTGAAGGACTTGATGTGACTGCTGGCCACGAAGTAGATGCCAAGTCTTATCTATCGGTTTTACAACAATTGATGGAAATGTTTCCTCGGGCAAAGAAAGTCATTACGACTTTAAGAGGTTCCATTAGTGCCTCTCATAATACTTGGTCAGGTGTTTTATATGATGGGAAGACTTTGTACGAAGCGCCCACTTATCAAATTACGCATATCGTAGATAGAGTAGGAGGTGGAGATAGCTTTATGGGTGGTTTGATTTATGGTTTGTTGCAGTATCCAGATGATGATCAAAATGCATTGAATTTTGCAGTTGCTGCGTCCTGCTTAAAACACACTATTTACGGTGATGCAAATTTAGCGACTATTGATGAAGTTGAAAAATTAATGAGTGGAGATGCAAGTGGTAGAGTGGCTAGGTAATTTATAATTAAGAGTTAGGAATGTTCTAGAGAATACTCAATATGGATTAAG
>CAYTVR010000130.1:0-19026 GCA_964441245.1 uncultured Saprospiraceae bacterium
TTAAGATGCTTAAAAACGTTACTTACGTTACGGGATGCAAAGTTATATATTATTTGCCATCTTTTTACATTACAACCCTAATAATATCTAAAGAAGTTGTTAATTTTTTTGAACAAAGAAATCATCTTTTATTTTTGGTATAGAACTTGCAAAACAATAGGTATACACAATCACCTCCCTTCCTTTTACCCTCATTACTCACTCCCTGTTTGCTTTTCTTTGGAGAAGTATATCAAACTTTTAAACACAAAAATAAAATCATAGCCGAAAATGACTGACGATCATTGATCGATATCATTTTTCGAAAGAAATAAAACCGATTATTAAAGGTTACTCCTTTTCCAAAATTTTTTTTAGTAACAGTTTTAATAGGTGGCTGTATCTACGTTAGTACGATACGGCCTTTTTTTATTCCTTTTCATCAGAAATGATAAAACTTGAACAGTATCTTTTTTAGTTACCACTAACTATCAAAACAATATAAATTAAAATAATAAATATAATTAAAATTTATTGCTTTTAATTTTATATGGACATATCTTGTACTCAGAATCGAGCTAAATTACAGTCGCAAGACACCCTCCACTACAATTTTTAATTCACCATTTTCTGACCAAAACAATCAAAGATGATTTGCAACATCAAGGCTTCTAGCCTTTTACCTATCTTGCTTATATTATTATCTCCTTCTTTATCAATTGCTGCTTCTCCATCCGATATTTATCATCAATTACAATCCGAAATTAAATCACTTACTTTTAGTGGAGACGACATCGTAGCTTCTACTTGCGGTAAAAAAGAAAAATACTGTGAAGGTTCTTGTAATTATAGTGATGGAAGTCAATATGAAGGAGAATTTCGTTTTGGAGTTCCACATGGAAAAGGGGTTACTACTTGGAAAAATGGCAGTCGATACGAAGGAGAATTTCAAGGAGGATATCGACATGGAAAAGGCGTTCAGTTATTAGATGATGGTGCGATATATTCTGGTGAATTTAGATTAGGATACATGTATGGCTATGGGGAATATACTTTTGCTTGTGGTCATGTATATAAAGGTGAATTCATTGAAGATCAAATGCACGGAAAAGGAAAGATCATTTTGGCGAATGGAGAAAGCTACGAAGGCGAATGGAAAGATGATCAAGCTTCGGGAGAAGGAACTTATAGATTGATAGATGGTACTAAACATTTAGGAAAATATAAAAAAGGAAGACGTCATGGAAAAGGAGTCGTTACCTGGATATCTGGTGATGTCTTGAATGGTAACTGGAAAAACGGGAAACAACACAAAGACGCAGAATTCCATTTTAACAATGGTGATAAATTAAACTGGACTTGGGACAATGGGCAAGTCAAAGGCGATGCAACTTATATTTTTAAAAATACTCAAAAAGAAGTTAGCGGTAATCTGATTGCTATTGAAAGACAATTGTCTGAAAATGATGAACTATTAGAAATGGCGATTGAAAATATTGCGATCACCTGGTACGCTATTGGACTAGAACACAAAATGGATAAAAAATATCAATTAGCTATCGAGACACTACAAAAGGCAAAAAGTTATCTTCCTCCATCATCTGATTTAAGCAAAATCATCCATCAACAAATTAAGTTGATCGAACTAGATTTAGTTGAGAAAGGTTCCTAGATAAAAAACAAATTAGAGCAAACAAACATTTAACAATGGAATATTAATCATCGCTTATTTCAAAGGATGCTTTTTCTATTCTTTTACGACTTAAAAGCTATTCAATTTTTATTGAATAGCTTTTTTTTATGCTAAAAAATGATTGATTCATTCTATTTCACCTACCTAAATTCCTCTTAAAAAAAGATATTTCCTCTTTTATTTTCAAATAAAAAAATATTTGAAGTCTTGATCAAAGACACAATTTTTAGAAAAAATAAAAAACGTCATTGTTTTTATAGCTCCACTTTTATACATTTATTTTTTCTGCAATATCTATTTTTTTCTTTTCCAAAATTCTTATTCTCTTCAAAACAAATCTTTTAAACATATAGAAAGATTCATCTTTGAATGATCGCTTCGTCACAAATGATTTTTTTTTCATAAAAAGAAGTGTCTATTGTTCTATTTTACCTTTTCATCAAAAAAGTAAACGCGTCACGGCCCTCTCCTAGTTTCAAAACTAAATCACTCCTAATCATTCATCTTGTGAAGGTATTCATAGTGAGTTACAAATTATATATGAGTTATTAATCACAGAAACTACTTTTACCTCCAGCGGAAGCCTCAAACCTTTCGCTGGATTTTTTCCCTCCTTTTCTTCCCTCCTATTTTTAGTAAAATTCCAAAAAAACACTCCCCAGCTAATTAACATAATCAATCACCAAAATCAAATGACCATGGCTACTACTATCGATTTTAAAAAAGCAACTTTTGTACTCTTATTTTCTATGTTAGCACTCTACGCCATTGCTTCAAACAATAATAATAGCGTATTTTTCAGCAATGCTTACACTCCAGAAAACATCCTAGATCTAGGAGGTGCTCCGATTGTTTCATCCGATTGTGAAGAAGATCAAAAACATTGTAAAGGTTCTTGTACCTGGAAAGACGGAAGCGTTTATGAAGGAAAATTTCTTTATGGTTTACCTCATGGAAAAGGCACTTTAACTTGGCCAAACGGCAGTAAATATAAAGGTGAGTTTGAAGACGGTGTCCGTCATGGTTGGGGGGTACAATATTTAGATGATGGAAGTATTTATGAAGGAGAATTCAATCAAGGATTTATGGAAGGAAAAGGAAAATATATTTTCAAATGTGGACATGAATATAGTGGTACTTTTTATGATGATCAAATGGATGGAGAAGGTACTATCCTATTCGCAACTGGCGAATCTTATTCTGGCAATTGGAAAAAAAATAAAGCCAATGGTGATGGTACTTATACCAATACCGACGGAAGTAAATATGTAGGGAATTTTAAAAAAGGAAAACGTCATGGTAAAGGAATCATTGCTTGGGAAACAGGAGAAGTTTTCGTAGGCACCTGGAAAAAAGATATTATCCAACAAAAAGGAAAGATTAAATTCTCAAATGGAGATTACTACGAAGGAGAATGGAAAGATGGCAAGCTGACTGATAATGGAACTTATGTTATGGACAGCGGAGAAAAATTAAAAGGAGATTTTGAATCTATCGAACTTCAATTATGGGAAGACAAAGTAGAACTGATGGATACCGTTGAACCTAATCTTGGCTTCGCAGCTTATGCTGTTGCTTTAGAATATAAAAACACTAAGCAATACAACTTAGCGGAGGAAAGCTTTAAAATGGCTCAAAGTTTTTTACCTGAACCTTCTGCACTAAATCAAGAAATCCCACAACAAGTAGCACAACTCAATGAAAAAAGAAATCAAAATTAGCTCTCTTTTTTACAACTTAATTATCATGGATTTATTATAAATTTTTGGATTTAGATTTTGACCTAGAGTATGTATTATAGATAGAGAGTCGTGTCCCGGAGTGGGGCACGGCTTTTTTCTGGTTACAGTAATATCATCATAAGCGAATAGGGAGGGCATTTCTAAAATAAAGCAATCTTCTGAAAGTGTGTGAATTAAAAACAATCCGCTAGGTTAATTGAACACCGATTTTACTGATCGCGTAAATTGCGCAGATCTTCTCACTATTGAACGCTTCAAGCGTTTACGACAATGGGCAATCGAAGGATTTTTGTCTATATAAAATATTCAATCAGAATTGATTTGGAATATGGAGTCTTTATTGGATATTGAATATTCCATAATGGATGTTGGATATTTTTCACCCGTTTTTATTAAAAATACATGTATATACTTTTCTGAACGCCCCTAATAATCAGTATCCCATTTTCAATAGAAAAACTCTTGAAACGTCTACGATAACAGGACAAGCGAACGAGAATCGGTCTAAGCTGAGTAATCTTAATCTCATCTTAGATTTCCACGAAAGGGATCATTAAAGTTGGTATGAAACGAAAAAACCTTGAAGCAGGTAAATTAAGGCAATGACGAACCTACTCTACTTTCCAAATATAAACACGTTGTGTTTCAAAATTAATAGACAAGGTGCAGGTGCTAAAGAAAGGATAACCCAAAATGCCATCTAGTTGATTTTCTTGATCTTCATTGACATCAGAAAGATCGGCAAACAGATATTCCATTTCGCGGTATTTTACTGCTCCGATGGTAGTAGAAGTGATTTGAGCTTTAGTAAGTTTCGTAAATTTATTATTGAGGTCAACGAGATTTGAATAACCGACTTGTAAAATTTCTGTTGAAATATCTTCTTCTAATGGAGCATTTAATACATTGACTTCTGCTCCAGTGTCCAAACCTAGTCTAAGTACCCGATCTCCAATTTTTGCTTTAATAACAGGAATGTGATTCTGCATTTCAAAAGGAAAAGAAGTCAGTGGTTGTTTGTCTTGATCTAAAGTAAGAATAGGACGCGGATACATACGAATCATTTGATTACCGTAATCTATATACAATTCATAATTTTTAATCATTTCAAAACCAATCAATCCACCTATTTTTCGGTCAATCGCCTTTTCAAAATGACTCATATCTACAGAAAGCGCGGTTACATTTTCCAAAGCGACACCAGCCCATGAGAATTCTTCTAATTTTACTTCCAATGCTTGGGAAGAACCGGCAATCCCACCGATTGCTGTCGTTTTTCCATCAGTAGCATAATTATTTAGAATCAATGAAGGAGAACCAGTGTCTAATATGAAAGCCTGCTCTTCTCCGTCTAAAACAGCTTCAACAATAATCATCCCTCCATCCAATTCAAATGGGGTCATCAAAATAGCCTCTTCTTTAGTTGTTTTTGCTGTTAATAAAGTAGATTTCATATCAGTCGTTCGCACAAATGCCAATCGGTCTTGACCGAAAGACAGTTGAGAAACAAACAAAACCAATATAATCAATCTATTATGCATCTAAAATAAACTAAATTAAAACCAATAATTAACATTAGAAATATTAAGTTAATCATTTATTAACTCAAAGTCAACCCTTCGTTAACTTATAGTTTACATTAAATTAACATTGGAGGCGTTTAGGTTACTTTTATCTAGTGATTTTTAGCGCTAATTCTCTTGCTAAAAAGGAAAATATATTGGAGGAATGAGTAGTAGAATTTTTCAGATGGATCTGAAAAAACATTAAAGAAAATTTTAACTGAGTAAAATATTCTTAAAAAATACCACTACGGATTAACGCGCCTTAATTTTTGAAATGACCTTTCCTCTCACCAATTTCTTTTCATCAGCATCTTCTAAAGAAAAATCAACCGCTTCCTGGATCAAGTTTTTCACCTTTTTATTATCGAAATCTTTGGCCGATTTTATCGGAATATGTCGAATTAATTTACCGGTTCCCTGTAGTAGTTCATCGGGATCTTTGAGTAAAGTTCCTTTATTAAAGCCCAAATTAAAATAAGTGGAATAAATAGGGATATGACAAAAACCATCTGACATTCTTAGGGTTGGTGTAAAAACGGAGGTAAGTGCATGCGTATGATAAAGTAATTCATTGCTTTGTGGATAAATGGAATAAATCATTTTGCGCAAAGCAAGAAAATCTTCGATCAATTGTGCATCATATAATTTAAGTGGAGATAGAAAATCGGTTGGTAAATCTGGAATTGATTTCATAGTTTGTTGTTTTGGAATTGAATTTAAGATACAACATCATTTTATTTTTTAAAAAGAAGCTGCTTAAAAATTCCAATTAGCATCAGCTAAATGCTAAAAATCAAATCTATTAAAACTTTTCAAGCCAACAAATCACAATTACTTAATACTGTATTCATTTTCGCTTAACGTCACCTGATTATCTTTGCAACATAAATTATGAAACTTAAGAAACCTTTTAACATTCTCTCCTATTCTCTAAGTATTCCAAATCAAGCCCTTTGTTAAAGAGTCATTCCGCCCGGAATCACTCTTTTTCTTTTTCATCAAAAAAGGAAATATAATTGAAGGAAATTCTTTAACCCAAGCTTAGATTTATTACATTTTTTATTGGAAATTGATTATCGTATATTTCACTAATATTTCCCAATCTCGCTCAATGCAAAAAACATCTCTCTTCCAATCTGTCGACATCGTTCCTTATATTTTATAGATTCTAATGCGGTATCGTCAAATGCTTTAGGATCCACATATGGTAGAGACAACCTAAAGTCACAACCTACCACAAAAGGACAACCTTGATCGGCAGAGGTACAGACCATAATAGCACCAAAATCAGCTTTAGGATTCGGCTCATCTTCGTACTTTTTAGAAAAAGCCACGTAAGGTTTCATATCTTCTTTCCAAGTGATTTCATATCTTGGGTTAACCACTGTTTCATTTTCGGTTGTGATTTGAAAACCAATATTTCGCATAGCATTTACAGCTCTTGGATTAAAAGCAGTAGCTTCTGTCCCTCCAGAGTACGTTTGTATTTCAGGCAAATCGTAATAGTCCGCCCCCACTGCCAACCACAATTGACCAAGATGGCTTCGGCGAGAGTTATGGGTACAAATAACAATCAACTTTGGCGTCAATTTTTCTTCAAATTTCTTTGAAATATAATTGCTTAAGGCGATCAATTCATCTTTTCTTTTGGAAGGAATTAAGTCAAACTCCTCTTCGATAGACTGACAATAATCATATATCTCTTTTTTCAGCGATTGATTTTTAATATTCATAGATTTTAGATTTTTTTGCAAAAATAGCCATTAATTTTAACCACCTAGGCGAATCCAAAGTTAATTCTTTGGTCTCTTTTTTCCCTATTTAGGATCACCCCAAAGAACCTTGACGTCTATTTGCGTAGATCAACCATTATTCGCAAGAATACTTAACATTGAGTTAACATTAGAAGAGTAGCTTTGCAGCGAACTGTCTTGAGTATCTATGATCAATGTTCCAAGTATTGAATTATGGAATTTTTCTTTACAAATAGCATAATAAATACTCCTGATTTGTTCTATATTTATGGCAAATAAAAACAGTGAGAAACTAGCTTGAAAGAATGATGATTTTCTAAATCCTATTTCTTAGAAAGCTTCACTTAACCAACTTTAAACGATACGGTATCATGGAAGAAGGACTCAATTTTGGACTTTGGGATTTATTAAGAGCTTTTGGGGCATTGGCCTTCTTTATCTATGGTAT
This sequence comes from uncultured Saprospiraceae bacterium, assembly GCA_964441245.1. GTDB lineage: Bacteria > Bacteroidota > Bacteroidia > Chitinophagales > Saprospiraceae > JALZUU01. The sequence continues at coordinate 7,182 of CAYTVR010000130.1, forward strand.
GAAAATGATGAGTGAAGGGATTCAAAAAGCTGCCGGTTCTCAGCTGAGAAACATTCTTAGAACGATGACTCGAAACCGTTTCATCGGTGTTTTCAGTGGTTTCCTAGTCACGGCCTTGTTACAATCCTCTTCTGCAACTACCGTGATGATTGTTAGTTTTGCGAATGCTGGTTTATTGACCTTAGTCGAATCCATAGGAGTCATCATGGGAGCCAATATTGGTACTACAGTTACCGCTTGGCTAATTTCCATTCTAGGTTTTAAAATGGATATCTCCGCTCTTTCCATTCGACTCATTGCCTTTGCTGTACCGATGCTTTTTGTCAACAAAGCTATTTGGAAAAATATTGGAGAAACCCTATTAGGTTTCGCCATTCTTTTTATTGGATTAAGTGAATTAAAAGACTCTCTTTCGGAATTAAAAAACCACCCAGAGACTTTAGAGTTCCTATCTATGTTTACCAATTATGGTATGCTTTCCACCGTTTTTTTCGTCCTCATTGGATCCATCCTTACTGTTCTCATTCAATCCTCAAGTGCAGCAATGGCTTTGACATTGACGCTTTTGTTTAATAATGTAATTACCTTTGAAATAGCAGCCGCGATGGTTTTGGGTGAAAATATTGGTACAACAGTCACTGCTAATTTAGCCGCAATCGTCGGAAATGTTCATGCAAAAAGGGCCGCGAGAGCTCACTTTATATTCAACATATTGGGAGTTATTTGGATGATTTTACTCTTTCCTTTTTTCATCGATCTGGTCAGGAGTATGTGGGAACCCTTTCAAGAATTACTACAATCGGTCATTCCCGATTTAGACAAGGGAAAAGAAGAATTACAGTTATCCCTCTTCCACACTTTATTCAATATTATCAATACCACCTTGATGATTGGCTTTATTCCACTGATTGCAAGAGTAGTCACTCGATTTACGCCTTCCACTGAAGATGATGATGACGAATTCAAACTTAAACATATTTCCACTAGCATTCTAACACCAGAATTAGCGACCATCGAATTGCAAAAAGAAGCAGCGCACTTTGGAGAAGTGACTAGCAGAATGTCTAAATTCGCTGGAAGATTGATCAACTCTACCGATAAAAAGGAACAGCGAAAGATGCTGAAAAAGTTGAAAAAGTATGAAAAGATAACGGATCAAATGGAGATTGAGATTACAGAATATGTAACCAAATTATCCAACCAAGAAATTACACCAAAGACATCATTAGTGCTCAGAAATGTACTCAACATTTGTAATGACCTTGAACGTATTGGTGATATTTATTATCAAATGTCGAAGACCGTTGAACAAAAAATTGAAGCTAAATCCTATTTCGTTCCTGAACAGAGAGAAGGTCTAAACAAAATGATCGGTTTGGTAGATAAAGCGCTAAGCAACATGATTAAAAATCTTTCGACTCCTATTTATGAAAAAGTCGATATGGAACAAGCACAGTCGATTGAGCGAGAGATCAACGAATGTCGAGATGAACTTAAAAATAATAATTTAAAGTCATTGGGTTCTCCAGAATACAATGTGCAATCTGCTATGATTTTCAACAACCTATTTTCTTCTTTAGAAAGAATTGGCGATCATATCATCAATGTTACAGAATCTATTGTTGGGGAAATCTAAAGGAGAGCATCGACAGTAATCCATAATTGATATTACATTGCATTTTTAAAACTACCCGTCATAAGGGAACAAATTATAGTGGTAGAAAGAAACATTATCGGGACAGGATACCGTTTGGCTAATAGCCGAACTTGATGTAATGTATCAATGGATCACGAAATAGTTTCAATTCAAATATCGCTTGTCAAATGTCAAAGAAAACTAACCCAATAGAATTTTTCCTCCATTGTTTTCTACTCAAATCGAAGAAAGAAATTCACTCCGTGAACTTTATCTATACTTCAAACTATGAATAAAAACTTAAAAGAAGTCGCAAGTATTTTTTTCAAATTAGGTTGTGTCGCCTTCGGTGGTCCTGCCGCTCATGTAGCGATGATGCAAAAGGAAATTATAGAAAAAAGAAAATGGATGACGCAAGAACATTTTCTTGATTTGATGGGTGCCACCAATCTTATTCCCGGTCCTAATAGCACAGAGATGACCATGCATTGTGGACACGAACGTGCGGGTCGTGCAGGACTTTTTGTTGCAGGTATTTGCTTTATTTTTCCTGCGGTTGTCATCACTTTGATACTTGCTTATTTGTATACGGAATATGGCGAATTGCCAAATGTTGCTCCTTTTATTTTAGGAATCAAACCCGCTGTATTGGCCATCATTTTAGGCGCTGTAATTAAACTAGGTAAAAAAGCTGTTAAAAATTATGAATTAGCTGGACTGGGAGTTTTAGCCTTGGTTTTGTCCTTTACAGGAATGAGTGAAGTCATCGCTCTACTACTGACTGGCGTCTTGGGTATGCTTTATTTTTGGATTAAAAATAATAGAACGGGGTCGCTTGGATCTTTTCTACCGATCATATTTTTACAAGCGGGACAAGCGGGTTCTCTTTTCACTTTTAGTGGAACCACGCTTAAAGTTTTTCTTACCTTTCTAAAAGTCGGAGCCATTTTATACGGAAGTGGATACGTCCTTTTTGCCTATCTAGACGCAGAATTGGTCAGTACTGGTTTGATGACTCGCCCCGAACTCATTGATGCCATTGCAATGGGACAATTTACACCAGGTCCCGTTTTATCTACTGCAACTTTTATCGGATATCAACTCAATGGAATTCCAGGAGCGATGGCAGCTACGGTTGGTATATTCCTCCCCTCTTTTCTGTTTGTATTGATCCTCAATCCCTGGATTCCCAAAATGCGCCAGTCAAAAATTTTATCTTATTTCTTAGATAGTGTCAATGTTGCTGCGGTAGCCATCATGATCGCTGTTTTGATTCAAATGGGTATGGATGTATTGATCGATTGGCGAGCTATTTTAATTTGTGCTTTAGCTATTTTTGTTAATTTTCAAACAAAATTTTCTTCCATGTGGATCATACTGGGCGGAGCGATTCTAGGATATTTGTTACACTTAATCTGAGTATTAAATCAGTTTAAAAAACAATCATACATCTTTTATATACACATCATATCTCTTAAAGGAAATATTTTAACATAAATATTCCTAACAATATCTTATCTTAGACATTAAACAATATTGTTAAATGCTAAAACCATACTGATTATGAAATTCAGACTTAGCTTATTGTGTATATTTCTTGCTGGTAGTTTTTTTACAAGTTGCCAGCGCTTTGATCAAACTCAAGAAGAACAAGTTGCGCTTGATCTAACAGAAGCCCTGATTCAAGACAAAGACTATCAGGAGAATGTAGCGATACATCAGCAAATAAGAGAATTGGTGATCTCCCGAAAAGATTGGAAAGAAAGCCAAGAATACAAGGATTTATTAAAAAGTTCTGCTAATGCAATGACAACCGTTATCAAAAAACATCAGGGAACTTTTAGTCTGATCGATAAAGAGCGTATGCTTAAGGTCTTTGCTGATGCAACCAAAGCGATTAGTCCAGATGGTAAAGAAAAATTCATGAAATTAGCACGCGAAAGGATAAAACAAACGGAAGAGTCCAACTAAGTTTAAAGCATGAATTCAAAATCTAGCTCATGTAATTGATTACGCTTGCAATTGCTCCAATAACCAGGCTCTTTCAATAATAGATTTAGTTTGCTCAAGTTCCTCAATTAGTTTTTCTCGGTTCACACGAATATCCAAATTCACTCGTAACATTTTTCGAATAAATCGAATTAAGTTTAAAAAATTTTCCCGATGATAACCTAAGTCCTTTTGTCGACGAATATACGTTTGAAAACTATCCAATAAAGATTCTAAAGCATCAAATTCTCCAAGTTCGTAGTACATGAGTAACAGCATCCGCCGAGCACCTAATTGGTGCAATCGATCTTTAAATTCTACTTGTTGTAACAAATTCATTGCTTTAGTATAGTCCTTCTTACTAAAATAAAAAATAGCTAAATTGTGGCTGTAGTTATTTTCTCTTTGCTCTGGAGCTAAATACTTCTTATAGTTTTCTAAATAAGATTCCACCCAATCGTATTCTTTCAAGGCCAATCCTAATTTTAAAATATTCTTATAGGTATATAAAGACAGTATTTTGTTGTCAATAAAAATTTCCTTTTCTAAACCAAAACGATACAACTCAAAAGCTTCTCTGATAAATTCCTTATCTCCACTATTCAATCGTTTAATACAATAATTAATCGCTAATACTAAAATATCTCTAATTTCCGCCTTTGGAAACTGTTCCCAATTCTCTTTGATTAATATCGGCAAACGATAAAAGTCATGCTCATTTTTCGAATCCTTCAATGCACGATAACTGTGAAAATAAATCGCAACCGCAGGAATATCTAACAACCACCCTTGCTCTACTAATTGAACTACCGCAGGTAATAATTTCAATTCATAGATTTGAGAATCCATCGATTGATGTGCTAACACCGAACAAGCTTGACGCAATAAATCAGCCATGTAAAAGGTGGTTAATTCATCTGTCATTTCTTGTAGATTCATTTCTCCCCTACGTTGACTTTGATGTAAATGCTCGGACCGTTCTAGATTGAGTTGATAATTATTATAGTAAAAATGAGTATTACGCAAAAGCTGTTTGCCTTGTAAGTTTTGAGTCGTTTTCCATTCTTTTTCGAACATCTTGTTCATTCCTTTCTTCCTAAGCACATGACAAAGTTTTATATTTTGGTGAACTTCATCCGTTTCTATTTGCTGTTGTACCAAAAAGGATTTAAGTAATTTGAGTAGGTAAGACATTAAGTGTCGGATTTTTGCATCTTGATAGTTTTCTTCTGGGAATATTTTTTGGAAGGCCTTTCTTTTATCCAAATCTATTATCTTCAATAGACGTGATTCTTCTATAATATCAAATAATTGGAGTACATCTTTTCGCTGATTAAAGTAAGGAGAACACAGAAATTGCCGAAAATCTCGCCATTCTTTCTTATCCAAGCGGTCTAAAAGCAATAAAAGAGTACTATTATTCATAATGTTTTTACTTAATATGTTCGACAGGAAATTAAAAATAACACTGAAAAACAATAAATTAAGACTAAATATAAATATTTATACTCGACAATTAAAGTAATGTGTCTTTGAAAAACAAGGCAATTTAGTTGATTTTTGAATTATCATTAAAAAAGAAACAATTATGTCGAACTCATCTAAATATAACGCTATGAATAAATCCTCTCTATTTTTACTAGTTTTTATATTGCTGCCCCTTGCTTTTACTTCGGTTCAAGCACAGGGTTGGCAAAATTCATTTGCACATGCTAATGGGAATGAAGAAGATAATCTATATGGTCAAGGTGCCATCGAAACATCAGATAACATCTTTGTCAACTTAGTACATCTTAGTGTCACCGAATCAGAACCCTTTCCAGTTAACTTTTTTTTAAGATTAGATGAGGAAGGAAATGGTCTTGATAGTGAAGTATTGGAGGATTTTCATGCTCGAGAACTCAAACCACTCCCAAGTGGTGGCTCTATTGTTTATGGCTTTTCATTAGAAAATGATACTGCAAAAATTGCCATCCAAAAATACGATGCAGCTTTTCAATTAGAATGGTTTCAAACCTATCGAGCATTTGAATTACCTATTGCCATAGATCAATTACAATGGATACACGACGTTACTGAATTGCAAGATGGAAGTCTTTTCGCTGTAGCGAATACGACCAATCACAGTTCACCTGATGGTCATTATGTTTTCAAGACCGATCCTCAAGGAAATTTACTTTGGGAAAAAAATATTGGCTTCAATCCTTGGGCTTCTGGCCAAAAAGAAGTGTATACTTTAGCCAATAATGAAATCGCTCTAACCATCAACGGAAGTTTTGAAGAACTCATGAAACTCGATTCAGATGGAAATATAATCTACTACTCTGATCTTGGTAATATGAATGCACTTCCTATTGCTGCTTTTGTTCCACATCCAGATAACGGTGGTATTTATTCTAGAGGGTCAGGTCAAACTTTAAGAAGAATCGATACAGAAGGCAGTATCATCTGGGAGGAAACTGAGAACACAGATGGAGGAAAAGATCGCGAAATGATTAGAACCATTGACAATTACTTTGTAATGACCGGATCAATAGATGATGATGGCCCTTCAAGCGATGATGCCATTACGCTAAAAAAAATAGATGAGAATAATAATCTAATCTGGATTCGAAAATATAAAGTCGCTTTACACAATCATGGTCACCATGTCATCACAACTTCTGATGGTGGATATCTGATCCAAGGTCGTACTTATCAAGATGGAATATGGAAAACCACTATTATCAAGACCGATAGTCAAGGTTCTGTTAATGGAAAATTTATTAGTGGACAAGTTTCCATCGATGAGAACGAAAACTGCGAACTAGATCCTTCCGAAAATAATCTAAAAAACTATACAATATTTGCAGAAGGTCTAAACTCCTATTATGCAACAGCAGATCAGAATGGTCATTTTCAAATAGATGTAGACACAGGAATTTATACCCTTTATGCATTTCCTTACTCCAACTACTGGGATGTTTGCGATAATGCTCAACCAATCCTAGCGTATGCTGGTAATGATACCGATGGTATTTCCTTTTCCGCGCAAGCGATTACGGATTGTCCTTATTTAGAAGTAGATGTTTCTATTGCACGTTTCCGACCATGTATTTCCAATCCAGTTTTCGTTCATTATAATAATTTCGGTGGAACAGTAACTGCCGAAGAGGCCACTATTGATGTCGCTTTCGATGATCTCATTACCGTTGATTCAGCTTCCATTCCCATCATCAGTGAAATGGATAATGTTTATTCTTTTAACCTAGGAGATATCAGTATAGAAACGCAAGGTTCCTTTATCGTTTATACTTCATTTCCATGTGACTCAACCACTAACTTAGTAGGATTAACTCCTTGCGTGGAGGCACATATCTATCCTGATGACCTTTGTTTAGACACGCTTAATTTATGGTCTGGTGCTAGTGTAGAGGTCGGAGCAAACTGTAATCTAGATAGTCTTCGGTTTACCATTACCAATAATGGGAATAACGATATGAATGAACAATTGGAATTCATTGTCATTGAAGATGAAGTGCTTTTAAGAGAAGATAATTTCCAATTGAATCAAGGAGCATCTACCGAAATTGCCGTACCTGCCAATGGTGCTACTTATCGACTAGAAGCAGATCAAGTTGCTTTTCATCCTGGGATGAGTATGCCAAGTGTTGCGGTAGAAGGCTGTGGTGAAAGTACTTCTGGCATCTTTAGTACTGGCTTCATTAACGCATTTCCTCAAGATGATGGCAATCCATTTATTGATATTGAATGTAGTGAAATTGTTAACTCCTATGATCCAAATGACAAGCAAGGTTTTCCTTTAGGAAGAACAGCGGAAAACATTATTGAAACCAATACAGATATTGAATATTTGATTCGTTTTCAAAACACTGGAACAGACACCGCTTATAATGTAGTGATCAATGATATTCTTTCTCCGTATTTAGATCTAACGACAGTCCGACCAGGTGCCTCAAGTCATCCTTACCAGTATAAAATGTTGAACGATGGTACTTTGAGTTTTGAGTTTGACAATATTTACCTACCTGATAGCGCAGCCAACTTGACCGCTTCACAAGGTTTTATTTCCTTTAAAGTAGCCCAACAAATGGATAATCCAATTGGAACCGTGATCTACAATACCGCTGCTATATTTTTTGACGCAAATGCTGCCGTGATTACCAATACAACCAAGCATACCATCGGAGAGGATTTGATTTTGGCTATTCATGACCAACCTACATCTATCCTTGCTAACATTGACGTATTCCCAAATCCTTTTATCGAAACGGCTACTTTTCAACTAAAAGGATTACCATTGAGTAATTTGACATTTAGACTGTATGATTTAAATGGCCGCTTACTTCGAACCGATCAGTTCCATGGAACCACATATGAATTTCAGCGAGCTCGATTGATTTCAGGAATGTATCTGTATAGGATTGAGCAAGAAGGCCAATTGATTGGAAGTGGAAAATTAATTATGAAATAGCATTTAAGAAATAGGGAGTAATATGATTATATGTGGATCGGTATTATTTTAACTTTATAAGTCATGTGAAATTTAAAATTATGAAAAAAGTATTCGCCCTTTATATTTTTATTTTCTATTTTTTACAACTTACAGCACAGCAAAACACGTTGAAAAGAATGTGGACTACTCCATATGTTTTACCCTCAAATGAGGGAAGTTTTTCCTTTCAAATAGAAAAAAAAGATAGTCAGTCGCAAATAGATTCTATTCAAGGATTTTTTTTAGGTGAGCCCTATCCTTTTGGTGATACTTTACTTTCTCAAGAAGGGAAAATCACCGATAGAATTACTTTTTTGGACGATGGTCTCAAAGATGATTTACTGGCAAATGATGGAATTTATACAGCTTCTAATCTAAAATCGTTGCTAATTATAAATGAAAATGAAATTCATATTCCCAAGTCACATAACTTTAAAATGAGAGAAATGATTTTCTTTTCAGAAGGAAGCGACTTAACGGAACAATCAAACTTAAATTTTCAAGTGAGGCGGTATGAAGCTACATCCGTTCCCGAAATATATCAGGTGAATTCGAATTTTCAGCATACAAGCCATGTTGCCAATATTGTAGATGAAGACTTAGAATATGAAGAATATAACCTACATCAAGCATATGAAACTTACTATGAACACTTTCCAGATGACCGGCATTCTATTATTTTGCTCTCTACTGAAATATCCAAAAACACACCAAGTGTTTCAGGGCGATCATTTAGAGTAGCTAATGATATTCAAGGAATAGGCTTAGGGATCTTTGACTATTCTGAAAACTATCACTCGAATGGTGTTTTAGAACAGCATATTATTCTTGTCAATGGAGGAGAGGATAGTGGGGTTCTTCTGCATGAATTGCATCATCGATGGGGAATTAAAACGCATCCTGAATTTCATATGAATCTGAGTGGTCATTGGTTACCTACTTTTGAAATGAATGGAGGCGGAGACTCCACTGATATTGTTGAAAAAATCATTTCCAACGGAGACAACACCTACAATGTCTATTATAATATAGCGAGAAATTGGAATACATTCCATCCAATCGATATGTATTTAGCGGGATATGGCTCATTGGATGATATAAAATTTCCAATCAAAGTTATTCCTGCACCAACGACGAACATGGGATTCGATACTGATGGTAGTACAATCCTGTATTCTGAAGATTCTCTTTTGAATATTACTAAAGATTTATTTATTGAAAAAATGGGAGTCAGGAATCCTGATTATCTCTCCGCAAGGCGAGAACAGCGCGTCGCAATGATAGTTAGAAGTCAGAGATTATTGACACCTATCGAATTGTCTTATTTTCATAAAATCATGTTAGAACATGAAAAAATAGAGAATAGCATTTACAGCCCGAATGCTTATTATGATCTATGTAGAGGAGAGGGACGATTAATCACAAGAATCTTTGATAATACATCTTCAGTTGAGTATAAATTACTTAATCAACCTACATTCAATATTTTCCCTAATCCAGCATCAACCAAATTAATCATCAAACCTCTTTCAGGAGAAAATTACTCCATTCAATCAGGTCAAATAATAAATTCATTAGGGACGGTCGTTTTGAATTTTAAAATTGCGGATAACCCCATCGTTGATATTACAAGTTTAAATTCTGGTATCCATTTTATAAAGATTAAAATTAAAGAAGAATGGTATACACAGCAGTTTGTAAAAATCGATTGAGACATTCTCTTTGTATAATTTAAATGGCCGCTTACTTCGAACCGATCAGTTCAATGGAACCACATATGAATTTCAGCGAGCTCGATTGATTTCAGGAATGTATCTGTATAGGATTGAGCAAGAAGGCCAATTGATTGGAAGTGGAAAATTAATTATGAAATAAGATAAACGATAGAAGCATATGAAAGAATCAGGAGTATACTTTAGTGTGCTCCTGATTACTATTTGTTATAATTCGTTAAGAACAAATGGAGTTTCTAATTGTCCCTATATCAATCAATGACAAAATAAAATTGAGCAATTTGACTCATCACTAAATTTCCAGTTGAATGGATTTAATATGAGGTTTAATTATCCTAGCAATATAAATTAAATTATGAGAATAAAGTATTCGGTAGTTAGTATAGGCATACTCATCATTTGGATCATGTTCATACTATTTTTCTCTGTATCAAAATTCATTCAAACTGATGTATCTATATTTGATTACGAAGGCTTCGCACTATTTAATATTTTCATCTATTTCATTATCCTTTTTGTCATTTATGGCGTTTATAAAAACAGCAAAATTTTTATTGGGAAAAATTCAATTAATATAAAGAATAATGAGATGAACGAAATTCCTTTTGAGGATATCACAGGAATAGAAACTAATTTTTTCCCTTCAAAAATGACTTTATTTTCCCAACAAAAAACCATTTCTATTTATACTTATTTCATAAAAAATCAGAAAGAATTACTACATTATTTTACAGAAGAAAAAAAGATCAATAAAATCCTACCAGATAAAATATTTCTTTTCTTTAATAATAAGGACCTAGGATCTTGGATAAAGTCAATACTTTTCCTCATCATTTTTATAAGCAATGTTACTTTTGAAGCGTATCAACTAAAATATTATTTACCATTGAACGCTATAAATACCATCGAAATTGAAGGAGAATTAACAAATGATATCAACCTAAGTAAAAGAATAAGAACCTTTGGAAATCGTCGAGTAAGTACCTATCCTCTTACCTTTAAAAACTATCCAGATTATCGTTTTCGATATGTAGAATCAGAAATTTTGAAAGATAAGATATCTTCCTTTGGAGATGGGGAAAATTTTAGAATCAAATCCGGTGAAACGGTTAAGATCAGAATAAGAAAAAATACGTTCGATAAAGTTAAATCAAATACTCTTCCTAAAAGTTTTATGGGTTGGGATTTTACTTATGCCAATGAAATAAAATTTTATAGCTTAGAATACCAAGATAAAATATTGATCGAAAAATCATTTTTAAAAAAGTAGTGCAAATTTTAAATGACTAAAACATAAAAAAAGGTGGCCTACAATAGCAAACCACCTTCTTATATTTTATAAAATGCTTTTAGCCTAAGCTACATCAGCATTTTTCAATTCAAATCGATCTAGATCCATTACTTTTGCCCAAGCAGCTACAAAGTCATTGACAAATTGCTCTTCAGCATCAGCACATGCATAAACTTCAGACAATGCTCGAAGTTCAGAGTTAGAACCAAAAATCAAATCAACCCGGCTACCTAACCATTTCAAATCTCCTGTTCTTCGATCCCGACCTTCAAAGACTCCTTCCGCATCTGACACCGCCTTCCAAGTCGTTCCTAAATCAAGCAGGTTGACAAAAAAGTCATTAGTCAATGATTCGGCACGTTTGGTGAAAACGCCGTTTTGAGACTGTCCATAGTTAGCGTTAAGTACTCTCATACCACCTACTAATACGGTCATTTCAGGTGCAGTCAAAGTCATCAATTGAGCTTTGTCAACTAACATTTCTTCTGCCGATAATCCAAATCCGTGATTGGAATAATTACGGAAACCATCTGCAGCTGGTTGTAGTACATGGAAAGAATCCACATCCGTCTGATCCTGCGATGCATCCATTCTTCCTGGAGTAAAAGGAACCGAAATATCATGGCCTGCATTACTTGCAGCTTTTTCAATTCCAGCACATCCACCTAACACGATCATGTCCCCAATAGAAATTCTTTTTC
>CAYTVR010000131.1:0-19025 GCA_964441245.1 uncultured Saprospiraceae bacterium
TGGATCATTGGGCATTAGTTATTTTGTAAATAATGAAGCATTTGTGGCAAGTAGAGGTTCTTTTGTCAGCGAACAATCGGTAAAAGCGACTGAATTGTTGAATACTAAATATATTTCCGCAAAGGAAAAAATGGATCCAGCGATTACTTATTTGTTTGAAATCATTTATCCAGAAAATAGAATTGTAGTAGATTATGGTGCTAAAGAAGAGTTGGTTTTATTAGGAATGATTGAGACGGCAAGTGGAAAGGAACTTGCGTTGGAAGACATCGGGTTTCCATTGGTTAAAAAGTACGATGGTTTAAATGATATTGATGAATTAAAATCTTTAGAAGAAGACAATCGAGAAGGATTTGTCATTAAGTTTGACAATCAATTTCGCATCAAAGTAAAGTTCGAAGAGTACGTTAGAATTCATCGAATTGTTACCAATGTTTCTTCTATTAGCATTTGGGAATATTTATTAACGGGGGTATCTATGGAAGAGATTATTGAGCAAGTACCAGATGAGTTTTATGATTGGGTAACAGCAACAAAAATACAATTAGAAAAACTATTTCAAGAGATTGAAGAGACGGCAAAAAGTGAATATAAGACTTTAGCCACTCGTAAAGAAACAGCTCTTTATTTTCAAACATGCCAATATCCGAAAGTGATGTTTCTAATGTTGGATGGACGAGACTATTCAGAAGCCATTTGGAGAATGATTCGTCCGGTTCATGAAAAACCTTTTTCAGAAATGAAAAAGGACATTGTTTAACATTTTAAAAAAGTAAGAATATGAAAACGGTATTAATATTAAGAGGAATTCCTGCGTCTGGAAAATCAACTTTTGCGAAAGCATTGGTCAAAAAAAATCCAGGAATGTACAAGCGCATCAATCGTGATGACCTGCGACACATGTTAGATAGCTATCATTTTTCGAAAGGAAATGAAAAGTTTATCAAACGAACTCGAGATTGGTTGATCCTTGAAGGTCTGAAAGATGGTAAGCACGTGATCGTAGATGACACAAATTTATCTGCCAAAAACACCAATCGAATCAAAGAGATCGTCAAGAATTACAACAAGGAAACGGGAGAACAAGTGATTGTTAAAATCAAAGAATTTGAAATTGATGTAGAAGAAGCTATCGCTCGTGATGCACAGAGAGTTCGACCAGTTGGAGCAGCCCAAATTCGAAAAATGCATCGTCAATTTTATGGAAAAAAGATTGATGAGCGCGGACCGAATTATAAGCCACAAGATCCAACTTTGCCGAAGGCCATCATCTGTGATTTGGATGGGACTTTAGCTATTTTGAATGGTCGTAATCCATTTGATGCATCAACTTGCGAGGAAGATTTATTGAATCAACCAGTCTTTGATGTAGTGAAAAATTACTACGACTTGGGATATCAAGTGATCTTGCTGACTGGCCGTACAGACAATTATAAAGAGCCAACTCAAAAATGGTTAGAGAAATATTCGATTCCTCATCACCAGTTGATCATGCGAAAGCATGGAGATAGCAGAAAAGATTCGGTGATCAAATTAGAAATTTTTGAGGCGAATATCAAAGGGAAATATTTCATTCAATTTGTTTTGGACGACAGAAACCAAGTGGTTGATATGTGGAGAAATGAAATGGGTTTGGCTTGTCTACAGGTGAATTATGGAAATTTCTAAGGAAATAGGGCTTTTTGATTGATCATTTAAGGGATCTACCTAAGTTTAACTAGCTTAAATTACCCCGCATCATATTTTAATGATGTGGGGTTTTCTTTTATCTTTGTGTTTCAACGAAAATAAGAAAGCGTTTTACCTTTACTAAACGTTTTAAAGCTAATATACTTTTTAGAGTAGGTTTGAGATAAATCTGTAGCTACTCTTAATTCACTTTTTTAAAAATAGATTCTGATGATAAAATACTTATTAATCGGTTTAATGACCCTGACTTTATTAGGGAGTTGCAAAAAAAATGATGATGGTTGCCTTGACAGCAGTGATAGTAGATATTCTGATATTGATGGTGATGGTAGAGGTGATGATTGCGATTTTCGGGATGATAGAAATCCACAGGATCGGATTCAACTTTATTTAGAGGAGAAAGGATGGACTGCAGAATCATTAGAATCTGGTTTGCATTATATTATTGATGAACCAGGCACAGGTGATAATTTTCCATCTGCCAGCTCAACTATTCAAATTCATTACCACGGAACACTTGAAAACGGGTTCGTTTTTGACACGACTGATGGCAAAGATAAAGCACAGTTTTTTTTAGGAAGTTCTAGTTTGATTGGAGGTTGGAGACAGGGCATTCCATTCTTTAAAAAAGGTGGTAAAGGAAAATTAATTATTCCTCCAAATTTAGCTTACGGAGACTTCGGTGATATCAATGCTGGTATTCCTTCCAATGCTGTTTTAATTTTTGAAATAGAATTAGTGTCTTTTACTAATTAAAAATTTATTGACATAATTGACAAAAAATAATTTAAAATGAAATACCTTTTAGTTGGCCTTATGGCTATTTTGATTTTGACGAACTGTAAAGATGATGATGATCAATTTGGATGTATAGAAGTAGGAGAGGTCGGATATGAAGACATCGATCAAGATGGTATTGGTGATGATTGCGATTTTAGAGACGATCGAGATATTCAAGAAAGAATTGATTTATATTTGATAGAACAGGGTTTGACCGCAGAGTCAACAGCATCTGGTCTGCATTATATTATTGATGAACCAGGTACAGGAGATGATTTTCCAGAATTGAGCTCGGAGGTTACGGTACATTATCATGGAACCTTAGAAAACGGATTTGTATTTGATACAACCGATGGAAGAGGTCCTGCTACCTTTTTCTTGACTCAAGTGATTTTAGGTTGGCAAGAAGGAATTCCACTTTTCAAAAAAGGAGGTAAAGGGAAATTAATTATTCCACCAAGCTTGGCATATGGAGAATCTGGAAACCAAGGTATTCCTTCCAACGCTATTCTAATTTTTGATATAGAACTCGTAGACTTTTAATCTTCAATGATTCAAAAGTCTGAGTAAATCCTTAAATTTTAAATTTAAGGATTTACTTTTTTTACCCAAAATTTTCAAGCGCAGCTCTCAATTAATTAGTTCATATAGATCCTTTCTAAAAACAAAAAAAATGAAACGAATCGGAAAAGTATTATTAGGATTACTGTTAACTTTAGTCCTAGTCATTGGAGCTTTGTTTTTATACTTTAATGAATCTGAACCTGTTGGTACGAATTCGAAAGATGCCGATATAGTAGCGGAAAAAATGATGGCTGCAGTCAATAAAGCTGCTTGGGATACGACAGGTGTGATTCAGTGGACATTCAAAGGAATGCATACTTTTCTTTGGGATAAAAAACGGCACTTAGTCAAAGTCACCTGGGGTGAAAACGAAGTGTTATTAAATCCCAATGAAATCTCTGGAATAGCTTTTCAAAACGGACGAAAACTCAACGAGGCAGAAGGAGATAAACTAGTTAAAGAAGCTTGGAAGCATTTCTGTAATGATGGCTTTTGGTTAAATGCAGTGGTCAAAGCTTTTGATCCAGGAACGACGCGAAGTTTAGTCGATTTGCCAAATGGTAAAAAGGGATTAAAAGTTTCTTATGCTTCTGGAGGAGTGACGCCGGGGGATACTTATCTATGGATTTTGGATGAAAATTATCGGCCAACTAGTTATAAGATGTGGGTAAAAATAATACCTGTAGGAGGTATGGAGTTTACTTGGGAAAAATGGGAAACGCTTTCAACAGGAGCTTTGATTTCCACTTTTCATCATAGTGGTGTTTTGGATTTGGATATTTCCAATCTTAAAGCTGCTGCTGATCTTAAAGACTTTGGATTAGAAGAAGATCCGTTTAAAGGAATGTAATTTTATTGTTTTTTGAGAGTTGATTTTCTGTGCTAGTCATTGTTTTATGGTATACCATTTTTGTAGAAAAAAACTGCTTTTACCTAAGTTAAGCGCTCTGGTTTTTAAAACGAATAAGAGTTGCCAATTTATACAAATCAAAATAGCGTAAACTTGGATTTTGCGATTTTAGATTAGCTAATATTATTCCTTCAAAGTTTTGATAAAGTTTAAGAAATAAATTAGCGCCACCCATTTTTTCAACCTTTCGAAAAACGCGCAATAATTTGGTGTCAATCAAATCATTTTTCTGAGAAAGTTGCCATAAATTTTCAATAGCCATTTTATTTTTTTGTAAAAAAATATCCGTTCGTTCTAGTCCGATGTGTTCTAAAGGATTGTCAATATGAATGATTGGAATCTTTTTTCTCCTGAGTTCTAATCCAAACATGGTGTCTTCATGTCCATATTGCGTCAAACTTTCGTCGAACAAAATAGCTGTAAATATTCTCTTAGGAATTAAGAAATTATTGGTCTTAAAGCAATGATGACCGCTTAAAATTCTTTCTTTCACAGGGAGCTGTTCTCTATGGGTACCATAAAACCAATGGAAATAATATTCAGGATTAGTCGGAGATTGATCGGAGTAAGATCCACCACCATAAATTAAACTTTTTCCATTTAATGCTGCTAAATACAATTTAATATAATCGGAGTGGTTGATCTTAGAATCGCAATCCATAAACAGTAAATGCTCAAATTTTGCGCTCAATCCTAGTTGATTTCTAATCTTGGATCGTCCAATATTCTCAGGTAATTCCTCGTAAATAGCTTTTTCTAATAATCCAGTAGACTGATTGATTTTCTTGAATGCTTTTGTTGAACCATCATCATAACATCGAATCTCAAACTCAATGGCGCAAGCCATACATTGTTCATGTAATGACTTTACTAAGTTCGTCACATCAAAATTATAAATAGGAATAAGAATCGATAACATACACCAAAATTAAATCATTTTACAGGCTTACCAAATTAATTGGAAGTGTAAATTATCCTTTGCGCATCAAAATTCTCCACCACTACCAGCACCTCTATTAGAGCTTCGTCCTCGTTTTTTCTTTTGGTTGAGTCGATAATTAAGGTTTAAAACTATTTGTCGACCACGCCATTGGAATTCGCTTTTTTGGTAAAAATCTTCTTCTTCAAAAATACCTCTACGTTTTCGAGAATTAAATAAATCTCTAGCGCTTAAAGTCAGTGTCCCTTTCTTTTTAAGTATATCTCGACTAAGGCCCAAATCAATAGTATACATCGTTAAACGTCTACCTTGTGGCGTGTCCCTTGGACCTCTATAATTTCCTGAAATTTGGAAATCTGTATTTTTAAGAATCGTCATTTTAGTAGATAGTCTGCCATTACTCGTATAGGAATCACTTGATCCAATTTCCCCACCATCTACGATATTTCTAAAAGCGTTAAAACTTCCGTTGACGCGCAACCATTTTACAGGATTTAATGAAAAGGTGAATTCAAGTCCTAAATCTTTTTGGCTATCTAAATTTTCAGGTTGACGAAAAGTTGTACCATCTTGAAAGACCGTTAGAACTCTTCGGATAACATCAGTGGTATGACGATAGTAAATGGCGGAACTGATCGATCCATTTTCAAAATATTTGATGTGACTGATCTCGTATGAATTGGTGAACTCAGGATCTAAATTGGGATTACCACTAAAAAAGTTTCGTGCATCACTAAAGGTGAAAAATGGATTTAAATCCCAAAACCTTGGTCGTTTTATTCTGCGAGAATAACTCAATTGGATGGCATTGTTTTTTGGTAAATCGTAAGAAATGTGAGCACTAGGAAAAGCATTGATATAAGAACGTGCATTCACCGAATCAGTGGTTACTAAAGTCGTTGTTACATCTGAATATTCCCCTCTTACACCAATTTGATAAGAGAATTTTCCTTTTTTATTTCCATAAATAGCATAGGCAGCATGAATGTTTTCATCGTACTCAAAAATATTGGTTAGACCGGGTAAAGATTTCCAACCATCAAGCCCTTCCTCTTTAACATCAAAATCATTGTTTATTTCTCGAAGCGAGCTTCTTGCTCCAATTTCAAATTTACTTTCCTTGCTAAAGGGATGAACATAATCGACTTGAAAGCTTAATCGATTTTCACCTTCTTTATTGTCTGATCGTTGATTTAGATTCGCTGCGCCTGCGGGAAAGCTAGTGACTTCTAAGAGATCAGAACCTTCTTCTTCTGTGTTATCTTGGTAGTTGATTTCGGCAGAAAATTTTTGACCTTTTTTTGTAAATGTTTTGTTGTATTGTAAAGAATATTCTAGCTTGTTTTCCTTTTCAATTTCATCATCTGTTCTTCTTATACGTTCTTTGATAGAGGAAGGAGTATTGTAATAATCGAAATAATCTATTGTGCCAAAATTATCTTCATCTGCTATTTTATATAAAAAAGCAGCAGTGAGGGTGTTGTGTTTGTTAAAAATATAATCTGCACCAAAACGAATACTATTGGCCCAACTCTCTCGATCAGAACTTCGATCTTGATCACTAAAGAGTGTATTTCCATCTTCTAAATTTCTTCGTTGAAAATTGAATCCGCCTCCTATATTTTTTCTTTTATTGGTGCTTAGGTTGGTGAAAAAATTAAAATTCTTTCTTCTGTAATTTAAGTTGATGCCAACACCATATTGAAGTGGATAGCCAACATTAAAATCAAATGAACCGTTTAAGCCTGATTTTTTTTCCTTACGTAAAATGATATTGATGATGCCCGCCATTCCTTCCGCCTCATAACGAGCAGAAGGATTAGTAATGACCTCTACGCGATCAATCAAGTTTGCTGGAAATTGTCTGAGACTATTGGCATTATCAGCGCCCAACATTCCAGAAGGTTTTCCATCCACTAAGATTCGAACATTTCCACTCCCGCGCAATTCGACACCTCCATCAATATCAACAGTCACCGATGGAACATTATCTAAAATGTCAGCTGCGGTTCCTCCTTTACTTGCCAAATCTTTTCCAACATTAAAAACTCTTTTGTCTAAAGACATTTGCACTTGACTTTTTTCTGCTCGAACCTCCACTTCCGAAAGGGTAGAGGCATCCATTTTAATTGAAATATCTCCTAAGTCAAGAGAAAGTTTATCTCTTCCTAATTTAATATTGTCTATAATTTTAGATTCATAGGAGATGAATTCGATTTTGGCAAAAAACCGACCAGGTCGTGTTTCAATATTAAACATACCATTACCATCTGTAATGCCACCTGAAACAATAGTGCTATCTCGTTTCCCGAAAAGGGTGAAAGTCGCGAACTCTAAAGGTTTTCCACTTTCCGCATCACTAATTTTACCCTTTATTATAGCTTTGATAGAAGGACGACCTTGACCTCTTTTTCCAGGAGGTCGCTGTGCTTGCAAGTCATTCATTTCGCAGAAAAATATTAAACTACACAGAACAATAAGGTAACAATTTTTCATTTTTATCTTTTGAATTAAAGTAAACGACTCTTTCCTAACAAAAAAAAGAGTCTAAAGTTACATTGAGTGAAAGATTCTTTTATAATTTAGACCTATAAATTAAGAAAATCCTTTTACAAGAAATGAATTTATGTGCCTAATAAAAAGATCCTTTATTTTTTGCCTAATACTGAATGCATTTTTTACGACTTTTCTTCCTGCTCAGCAAACAGTAGGACTTTTCCAAAATGATTCGACGACAAATGATGGTTATGTTTTATTTTATCCCTCTGGGTCGGAATATACTTATCTGATTGATAATTGTGGCAGTTTAATGCACTCTTGGCAGGGTACTGCTAGAGCTGGATTATCAGCTTATCTTTTAGCCGATGGTCGATTGCTGAGAGCAGAACGAGTCAACTCAAATTTTACAGGAGGCGGGACTGGAGGAAAAGTCATTATGTTAGATTGGGATGGCAACTTGATTTGGGAATATTTGTATTCCAGTGAATTGGTTCAACAGCATCATGATATTGCCTTTTTACCGACTGGAAATATTTTGTTGATTGCCTGGGAATTAAAAACCGAAGAAGAAGCCATTGAGGCAGGTCGAATACCACAAGGCGTTACGGTACAAGGATTTTGGCCAGATCATATTGTCGAATTGGAACCCATTGGATTTGATAGTGCGAATATTGTTTGGGAATGGCATGTATGGGATCATCTGGTTCAAGACATTGATGAAACGAAAAATAATTTTGGTGTTATTGCTGAGCATCCAGAATTAATTGATATTAATTTTGAAGGTAACTTTGGAGCAGGAGTCAATCCAGATTTTAATCATTGTAACTCCATTGCATATAATGCGGATTGGGATCAAATTATCATAAATAGTAGAAATTTTAATGAATTTTGGATCATTGACCATAGTACAACTACTGTAGAAGCTGCTGGTCATTCTGGCGGAATAAGAGGAAAGGGCGGGGACCTTTTGTATCGTTGGGGAAATCCTCAAGCCTATGGAAGAGGAACGGCCATAGATGAAAAGTTTTATGGTCAACATGATGCGCATTGGATACCTGAAGGAATGCCTGATGCAGGTAAAATAATGGTTTTTAATAATGGATTTGGTCGACCTGGACCAGATTTTTCAACAGTTGATATTCTGGATATTGAGGTGACTTCAGAAGGTAATTATTTTATTGACGAAGAAAATCCTTTTGGCCCTTCTGAATTATTTTCTTCTTATCAGGCAGATCCTCCAACTGATTTTTATTCAAGTCGAACTTCATCTGGTCAACAATTAGAGAATGGCAATATTTTAATTTGTGAAGGCCGTAGAGGTTTGTTCTATGAGGTAGATACGTCTGGTAATCGGGTATGGGAATATATTAATCCTGTCGGAAATGGAGGACCAGTTACTCAAGGTATGAATAATCCAACTGGATCGACTTTTAGAGCCAAAAGATATGCATTAGATTATCCTGCTTTTATCGGTAAAGATCTGACTCCTGGCGATCCGATTGAATTAGCTCCTCTGCCTTCGATTTGTGATGAATCCACAGCCTTGGAAGCTGTTCAGGAATCTTTAATCTTGAATCTATTTCCAAATCCGATGACTGATATTTTACATCTTGAAAATCCAAATGCATTAGATTTAGAAATTAAGCTCCGTAATAATTTGGGACAAATAATAGGAAAATATCAATCACAGGAACCATTCATCTCTTTAGCGCATGGAATAAAATCTTCCGGAATGATCTTAGTAGAAATTACCGATTTATTGACACAACAGAAAACCATTGAAAGAGTGGTGATTCGATAATTTCAGATCATTTCAGTTTCAGTTTAGAACAATTGCAATCGTTTTATTTTCCACCTGGAGGACAATGTTG
Source organism: uncultured Saprospiraceae bacterium (assembly GCA_964441245.1). Lineage (GTDB taxonomy): Bacteria > Bacteroidota > Bacteroidia > Chitinophagales > Saprospiraceae > JALZUU01. The sequence continues at coordinate 9,254 of CAYTVR010000131.1, forward strand.
TTTTAAGTAATTGGTATACAAAGTTGATAAATGTTCATAAGTCCCTTCGCCTTCTCGAATCCCATGTGATCGATTCGGATAAGCCATAAACTGAAATTGTTTATTGTATTTGACCAACTCATTGATCAACATTTCTGCATTATTGTAGTGCACATTGTCATCACCTGAACCGTGAATGTATAATAAGTTGCCTTCTAGGTTTTTCGCATGGGCGAGGGGAGAACCTTCTACAAAATCACTCAGGTTTTCTTGTGGTAATCCCATGTATCTTTCTTGATAAATATTATCATAGGTCAATTGATTGGCAACGGCAGCTACTGCAATACCCGTTTGATAAATTTCCGGATATTGAAATAATAAATTAAGCGTGGCTGTACCACCACCACTCCAACCCCAAACGGCAATTCTTTCAGGATCAACAAAGTCCCATTGGATAATCTCTTTAGCTGCCATGGCTTGATCTGAGATATTAAGTTTTCCTATTTTTCGATAAATCGACTTTCTCCAATCTCTTCCTTTCGGAGCTGGAGTTCCTCGGTTGTCAAGGGTCATATAAATGTATCCATCATCTGCCATGTTACCTCGATACAAACGATTGAGACCAACACCGTAAGTATCCTTTACATTGGCGCCCCAAGGTTCTGTATAGACCAAAAAGACAACCGGATATTTTTTCTTTGGATCAAAATTAGTCGGTTTGACCATCCAGCCATCCATCTCGGTTCCATCTTTAATTTTAACTTTAAAGAATTCTACTCTTTTGTCTTCTTGAGTCGAAGACCAATTGCGTGCTATATTTTTTTCAGGTAAAAGCGATTGATGGTTAGGCAAGCTTATGAACTCAGTTAAAGGTCGAGTATTAGAATTTTGGAATTGGTGTAAAGCAAATTTTCCGTTGGGTGAAATATCATATTTATGAGTGCCCTTTAAAATTTCAGGACTCACCAATTTGAGCTTTCCGCTACCATCCAATTTAGTTTTATATAAATACTTTTGTGTCGCATTTTTTGGCGAAGCACTAAAGTAAACTAGATTCTCTTTTTCATTTACAGCATGTACAGCCATGACATCAAAATCCCCTTTTGTGATCAGTTTTGCTTTTCCTGTTTTGTCAATTCTGTAAAGATGTCTCCATCCATCTTTTTCACTGAACCACAAAAATTCCTTTTTATTATTTAGCCATTTGAATTCGTGTCTGAAATCCAATGAATAAACATTGTCCCATACATTTAGGACGTCAATCCATGCTTTATCTTGATCATTAAAAACGAGTTGGACTTCATTGGTCAATACATTGCAGCTCATGATTTTACAATCGTTTTGTTTTCGATTCAACTGTTGTATAAATAATTCTGAGGAGGAATTCCATTCCATTCGTGGTAAATAATGTTGCTTAGGATCACCAGGTATATTCAGCCAAGTTGTTTTTTTATCCACCAAATTGATCACGCCAATTTTTGCAGCAGAAGGATCTTGACCAGAAGTGGGATACTCAACGGGAATAACTTTTGAATAAACAGAATCAGTCAAATTGAACATATAATAATCTGAAATATTTCGAGCATCGATCTGCCAAAATGCGATTCGTTGGCTATCAGGACTCCAAAGGATACCATCACGGCAGGCAAATTCTTCTTCATAAGCCCAATCGAATGTACCATTAATTAGTTTTCGATTTCCATCAGATGTCAACTGAGTAATTTGCTTAGATTTAAGATCTTCTACATAGACATTGTATTCACTTACATAGGCAACCTTCGACGCATCAGGAGAAAATTTCGCAAAGCGAAGCGAAGATGGAGGACACTTTGAGCCGATCGCTTGGAGAGATTTTGTTTTCATATCTAAAACCCAATAATCACCTTCTGTTTGAAGCCTCCAAACTTTTTTACTATTGGTATAAATCAACATTTTAGATTCATCTTCCGACCAATAAAAGGCCCGGATATTTATAGCTTCGCCACCTGGAATGGTCAACATTTTTGAATCCACTAAAAGTTCTTTTGAATCATCGGGTAGTTGATATTTGAAAATCTCATTGTCTTCGATTTTGTAATAGGATTGACCATCAGTAGCCCAGTTGATTTGAGCTTGACTCACATAGAAAATGCAAAAAAATAGTCCGCAGAAAATGAATTTTAAATTGATGAAGTTCATGTTTTTATTTTATTATTTATATCCAATTTTTTCTGATAATTTTATTTTGCTTTTTGCAAAATTGCCAGTGCCAAATGCTATTTCTTTTCCCTCTTCATTATATAAGGTGGCTTCTGCTACATAGAGATTTTGAGATTTAAATTTCACATGGCCGATAGCTTTTATGTGACCTTTGTTAGCAGGTCGAATTAAATTGATGTGGAAGGAAGTCGTTAAAACGAAAACATCTTCAACGATAGAATTGACGGCAAAAAAACAAGCATCATCCAATAATTTAAAATAGACTGAACCATGAATGGCACCTAGTCCATGAAAATATTTCTTCGCAATGTCTAAACCTATTTCAGCTTTCCCTTCAGAAATTTGACAAGTAGTAGTGTCAAAAATCATTTTATTGACATTGGCTTGTAAATACATCCGTTCCAACTTTTTATAATGAGTTGAATTCATATGCGGAATAGGTAATGAGGTAATCGTTTCTTGTAGTTCATTTTACGGTGAAGATATTATTTTATAAAAGATTTTTCAAAAATAAAAAAAATCTTCATTCCTCCTTTTTTAATTTTTTAGATTCCATCTGACCATCTGCTCTTTTTATTTCAACACTTGTGGCAGTATAACCAGCATTGTCTACTTGTTTTTCAACTTCAGCAATACTCAAGTTTTCAGTTGTTGGAAATTTGAAAGTCATTGTTCCTGTTTCCATTTCGATGGCTATATTTTTGATCCCTTTCAAATCATTAAATCTTTTTTCTAATCCGTAAGCACAAAATGGACAACCGAGTCCATCCACTTGAACGGTGAAATCATCCATTAATTTGGATTGTGCGTTAAGTTGATTGGGCATTCCAAAGTATAAAACCGATAAGAAAAGTAATATTATATTTTTCATTTTAGATATTTATTTTTTTAAAAGACGTATCTCGTTCCGAGAAATAGACTGAATTTTCGTTTATTTTCTGTGGCAATAATTTGGACTATTGGTAATTGTATGGCGACTTCAAAAGTGTTTCTTCCTTTTGCATATTGAATCCCTTGTGAGTAGAGCATTAAAAAGTCATTTGCTTCAGTGAACCAACTATTTTGATATTCAAAGTATAGATTAATTTGATTCACTGGATAAGTTGATTTTAATAAAGGTAGTCCAAAACCTAGTTTATATCTCCATTCATTTAGTTGCTTGGATGGGCTCAAATTATAGCCTAATTCATTTGAAATACCATACTTGATGCTTTCATATCCAGCAACGATGCCTAAATAATTCTGATATTTTTGTGTGCTAATACCTATGATGTTGATGTCTTGACCAGTCGGTATGGTTTGTAAGGTTTTAGCGACTAAACGGAATGTCTTTCCCATTTTGTCCTTACGGTAAAATTGGTATTTAGCTAAGAATTCAAGATCACCTAATGTTTGTTGCCTTGTTTCATTTTTAAAATGATACTGTACAAAAGGTAGATGAATGCCTACCAAAGTATTTGGACTTGGTAAGTAATGAACCATGATAGGAGCTTTGGTGAAAACTCCTTCATTAGAATTTCTTATTTCAGTTAGGGTTTTTATTACCCAACTATTACCACCTAACATGATGGGCTTGTCTCCTGTAATAGGTGGACCTTGCGCGAAACTATTCCAGCTTGACAACCAAATAAGTAAAAAGCCCATGCACCATTTAAGTTTGTACATGCGATATAGTATTCAGATTAATAAAGGAAGTATTCTAATTTTTTCTATAAGAATTAGAATGATTGCTTTGATCAATGAGGTACCATAGAGTTATAAGAGGAAAGACTGAATGAGCAAGGGAATGTCTCTATCCAGCAAAGGAGGAATATGATTTAGATGTGGAATAATGAATTTATATAAATCATCATTTTGTATTAAAAAAGTATTTATGACGTAAGATATGAATGGTGTCTGACTCAAGGTGAGTTTTGACAAAGGAATTTTCTGAAAATCATCTGCTGGTTCAACCTTGAATGTTTTATTAGTACAACAATCTTTTTTACAATTTTCAGTTGAGGATTTTTTAGTTGAATTTACGTGACAAGCTTTTTGCTTTCGAGAGCAATGATTTTTATTGGAAATCGTATGACAGGATTTGGCTTTACCAATTAAGCTGAAACTTTTTAGGTGGCCTTTACAGAAATGTAAGTCTATAGAAAATCCAGTTGATGACAAAAGCAACAGCGCTGCTATCATTAAAGAGATCATTCTATGTAATTTACTTTTTGCCATACCTTATAATAACGCAAAATTAACTAAATAGTTATTGAAAATGAATTTCTTTTCCATTTGATTTATTCATTATTTTCTTCCGCATTTAGCGTTTGATTCTCTGTAGCAACAGGATAATAATCTGTAGTGTTTTGCTCGATCACTTTTTTTAGCGCTTCTATATTTTTTACTTCTTGGGCTTTGAATGAACCTCCGAAAATTTCCATTATGGCAAACATAGAACGCATCATCATCCCTTTTCCGCTTACTTTAGAGGCTGTTTTGATGTTGATTTTTCCGTTCTTTTCAGAAAAAGTAGTGGTTTGATCAAAAAGCATCATCTCACTATCAAAGCTTAAACTTACATGATCAAATTCTTTTTTCGAATTAACCGTTTCAATCATTTCAAAATCTGGTTGTCCTTCACCAGGATTGACAACCACTTTATATTTACTACCAATTTTCCCAGCTTCTCCACTAATCAAGTCAATACTTTTAAACCCTTCCAACCATTGACCAAATTTGGTCTCATCTTGATGCACTGCCCAAGCCTCCTGCATAGATTTACTGACTGTAATCTCATGACCATAGCTGACCGACGGTTTTAAAAATCCAACAGCCAAAAATAAAACAACTATTGCAAGAATAAGGAAAAATAGGAATTTTAGAACTTTCATCTTTCTTGATTTCAGTTAAAGTAACCCTCTAATTTACAACAATGAATGTGCTCTTCTTAATTTTTAAAGAAATTTTGGAATTTTTATTCAAAAGAGATGACGGACACTTATAGACAAATGAAATAACATATTTTATCATAAACAAATGTTAATTATTTAAATATATGGCATGGTTTTTACGCTTTCATTAGAGACTAACCCCTAAAATCTATCTGATTCTAAAGATTTATTACGAGACTATTTTATTAAAAGGACAAAGTTGAGAATAAAAGTCTTATTTAAATGAGGTGATTTTGAGCAAAATATATTCTCGAATGTTGAGCATACAAGGAAGTGAAATTCCTTCAATACCAATAAACACAGAACAAAGACCTTTTTTACTAAGGAGCTTAATGAAGCACAAAGTTAGATTTTATTTGACTTTGGGTATCCTCCTATTTGTAACTCTTGTAAATTCCCTTGATAAAAAAATCTCCAATATAATTGATGCTAATACAGTTTCATTTCTTGCGACTGAATGTGCTTGTGATATTACTATTTCTGGTGCGGATAGTGGTGATTATACCGTTCTCGCAACGGAAACGATCTGTTTGCAAGCTGGTGCAGTTTATACCGGTACCATATCTCTTCATGGCGGAACATTAGAAAATAATGCAACGGCTCCCCAAACCTTCACGGTGTCGACGAATGGTACTTTAACAGATGGGATAATTAATAACTATGGAACCATTCAGTATACAAGTAGTCAAAACTTGAATCATGGCCTAACCATCAATAATTACGGGACTTTAAGTTTTACGAATTTAAGTTTTAATACTACCGTTGAAATAAATAACTATGATACCATAACTACAAATACATATTGCAATCTAAATGGAATACTATTAAATGAAGGTTATATTAGTATAGGTGGAGATTTAATATCAGGTAATAGTTCTTCGTTTACGAACAATGGAAATTTCATTGCGAATACGCTTGATATTCGTGCTGCATGGATTAACCGCGGGCTTATTACTTCAAACGGATACGCTGAATTTAAATCAGCATCGACAGGTACTATTGATGGTGGTTGCCTCACCACAAATGCTTTTACCAATAGAGGAACGATTAATGGAATTAATTGTGGTAATATTACCATTAATACATTAAGCTCTAATACGTCAGCTGCAGTTTTAAGTGGAGATATAGCGATCATAGATTTAACTCCTCCTGCAACTGCACCATTTCTAGACACCCCAAATGGAACAATTGGTACTGGAATAGTTTGGTCCAGTTGCTCATCATGTACACTACCTCTTTCCTTAGAAGTATGTGGAAATACAATCGATGACAATAATGATGGTCGAACGGACGAACCTTACCCAGGTGGGATCCAAAATAATTTACAACTTTGGCTAAAAGCCGAAACTGGAACAAACACGCCTACGAACGGAAACGATATTACCTCTTGGGACGATCAATCTACCAATGGTTATTCTGCGAATGCAAGTCTTAATTCAACAGACAATCCCGTCTACTCAACCAATGCGATTAATTTTAATCCGGGAATAGTATTCGATGGCGATTATACAGATGATTTTTCAGATGGTTTGAATCTTGGTTCGGATTATATTTATTCCCAAAATGAAGGAATGCACGTATTTGTAGTTTGTGATCCAAATGTTGATAGCGAACAACAAAACTATGTTTTTGACTTTGGAAGAAATACAATAGCTGGGTATGGTTTGAATTATTCTAATTCATTTTTCGGTAGTTATTCTCCTTCGAGTCAAAGACATCTTGCTCATCCTTTTGGAGAAGAAGCGGCTTTATTAGAGTTAGACATAGATTTTGGTGTTAATCGTAGAGAGCTTAGAAATGGATCCGTATTTTCAACAGACCCAATTGCAATAACCGCAATTAGTACCACTAATATAAATGAAGCTGATGATTATCAAACCGGAGTACAGGATATCAATGGTCCAGTTTCCATAGGACGTAAATCTGCGAGTGATGCCATTGTCAGTAATGGTGGAAAAATTTTCAATGGTGCCATATCAGAGGTAATTGTCATTAACGATTCGCTTTCGCAAAATGATAAAGAAAAAATTAATTCATATCTGGCGATCAAATATGGATTGACACTTAGTCATGATTATGTATCTGCTTCTGGTACGAATCTTAAATCTGTTATTGATGGATATGAAAATGATATTTTCGGAATAGCAAGAGATGATTGTCAAGGTTTATACCAAAAACAATCAAAATCCGTGGAACCTGATGGTATTGTTACGCTTTCACTAGGGGATATTGCAGCCAATAATCAAAGTAATGCCAACAGTATAAATACGGATGAAGGTTTTCTCTTAATAGGTAATGATGATTTAACTGTTGATACCTGGTCTTTAATTGGTGGCGCAGCACCTACGACCTATAGAATCAATAGGACATGGAAAATGGACGCGACTAATTTTAATGAAGTTACCACGTTTACCATTGATATGGATGATGCCGATTTAGATGTTGCGAATATTCCTGCTAATGGAGTAGGAGACTATAAAATTATATTTGACATTGATGGAGACTTCACAAATGGAGGTAACGTTAGAACGGGCTTAACAAACACCACTGGAAGTTTGTATGATGTTACGCTCAATCCAGGAAGTTATGAATATTTTACAATAGTTTATGAAATGTTTGTAGCCGAAATATGTGGAAATACTATTGACGATAATAGCGACGGAAGAATAGATGAACCTTACCCAGGCGGTGTGCAAGCTAATATGGAACTTTGGCTAAAAGCCGAAACAGGAACCAATACAACTATTGATGGTAACGATGTGACGAGTTGGTCCGATCAATCCATTAATGGGTATTCGGCTAACGCTGATGTGAATTCAACGGATGACCCCATCTATGCAAGCAATGCGATTAATTTTAATCCGGGGGTTGAGTTCGATGGGACTTATACAGATGATTTTTCTGATGGACTACATCTTGGCTCGGATTATATATATTCAACTGATGCTGGGATGCATATTTTTGTAATAGCGAATCCATATGACCCTGCATCAGGGCAGTATGATATGGTTTATGATTTTGGAGGTACTGTTTTTGATGGCCTTGGATTCTCTTGGACAAGTTCAATATTAAGATATAACACTCCAACAAGTCATGGTGGAGTTTCTACATTTAATATGCATAACACTGGAGCTATTCCATCTTTATTAGAGTATGAAATAGATTTTACCAATTCACAGACCTTATTTAAAGATGGAGCTGTAATTCAGTCGGATCCTATTCCAAGTTTAACTCAAATAACAAGTGCAGAAATAGCAGAAGGTGATCATTACGGAACCAACGCCAATGGTGATGATACAGAAGGACCTGTTTCAATAGGTCGTAAGTCGGCAAGTCAATATCTTGACGGGGATCGAATATTCAATGGCGCTATATCGGAGGTATTAGTCTATAGTGATAGATTATCTTCTGTTGAAAAAGAAAAAATTAATTCTTATTTAGCCATAAAATATGGGATCAGAATAGCTAATAATTATGTCTCTTCAAGTGGATATACTTTAAAATATCTTGCAGATGGATATGCTAATGACATCTTCGGTATAGCTCGAGATGATTGTTCAGGTTTGTATCAAAAACAATCAAAATCTGTGGAAACTGATGCGATTGTCACCATGAGTCTAAATGATTTTCAAAATACCAACCTTGCCAACACAGGAACTTTTACTGATGATGAAAGTTATTTGATTGCTGGAAATAATGGCGCTGCAATCAATGCTACTTGGCCTACAGCATTTATTCCTGGTGGTTACTCTATTATCGATCGTATTTGGAGAATTAGAACAAAAGATTATACCGAAACGACAAAAATTATTTTTGATGTAGATGATTCCGATTTTGATTTGCCTGCCTTACCGGCAAATTCCAATGGCTCTTATTACTTGATCGCTGATACGGACAATGATTTTACCAATGGAGGCACAACCTTTAACCTGCTTAGCCTTGAAAGTGGTTCAACCTATTCAACAACAATTTCAACTTCTACCTTCAATTTTTTCTCTATAGGAATTCTTGCTACTGAAATATGCGATAATGGAATCGATGATGATTTTGATGGATTAACGGATGGCCTTGATTCTGAATGCTGTGGAGCGATAGCGCCTTTATTGAATAAAAATTAAATGACTAACCGCTTGCTTAGCTTGTCTTAAAGCTATCTGTATTTGATTTTTTATTGATTGTTCAGTTTTAAGTAAGTTGCCCTAATAAATTCACTAATTTTGATGGATAAATTATTTCTTTACTCTTCTTTAAAAAGCCTTGAAAACCAGAAGGTTACCTTCGTTTTTATTTCGATTAAATAAAAATTTTCCTCGATCAAAATCACCAATCTATTGGGGCAAGCTACTTAAGAAGTGATTAAATTGATTTTTTTAATCATGTATGGCAGGATTATTGGGTATTGTATTACTGAAAGACCCTAGCTTTTGTTCAAGGACACCAAAAATGTGTCAAATAAAGTCTGATATTAGCGAATAATGGAATTTTGGGTATTCAAGAAAGCAGTAGGAAAGGAATATAATTGTTTCAGTATATTTTAGACCAATTGATTCGACAAAGACCGAAAGAAAATTAATCTTGAAAATTAAATTACCACATATTTTAATAACGCTAGTTTTAATAAAACTAGCCTCCTTCTCGATTTTCGCAAATACACTTGTTGA
>CAYTVR010000132.1:0-18623 GCA_964441245.1 uncultured Saprospiraceae bacterium
ACTTTTTGCCCTTCTTTGATTTTTGAAATATACAATTCAGGTATATCTATACTCACTTCTGGCTTACCCACTGCGCTCAAAACTGCGATTGGTGTCCCAGAATTGACCAACTCATTTTCGTCTACATTTACAGCAGTAATAACTCCACTATAAGGTGCATATAATTTTGTATATCGAACTTGATTATTGGAAGCTTCCAATTGTTTTTTGGTTGTGGCTAATTGAGATAAACTGGCTTCATATTGAGATTTAGAAGTTTCATATCCAGCTCTTGCTTGTTCAAAATCACTTAAAGGCACACTATTATTCTCATATAATTTTTCAACTCTTTCATAATTTGATTTGTTCGTTACCATCTGAGTTTTTGCAGATTGCACCTGTGTTTCTGCACTTTTTAATTGCGATTGAGCTTGATCATTTTGAATACTATAATCAACGGCATCCATGGTCGCAATCAATGTTCCTCTTTTTATTTTATCTCCAAGTTTCACATTCAATTTATTGATGCTTCCTGCTACTTTAAAACTCAATTTAGCTTCCTTACTTGATTGACAAGTTCCAGAAAAGGTATTGGAAGAACCTGTGCCTACTTTAGTAATTTTTGCATACCGTACTGGTCGAATAGATTCAACTACTGGCGGAGCTTCTTTTTCTCCGCAGGCAACAAAAAGGAAAGAAATAAAAATGGAAATTATGATATTATATTTCATGATATTTATTATTTAGCTATGATTAAATTGAGGTTTGGCTTTATTGATCTTTCGCAAAATACATGGACAATCTATCGAAGAAAGCATCTTGTTCAGAAGGGTTTGCCAAGTAATAATAGAACCCAATAGAACGCTCCACTTCTAAGAAGTCCAGAATGAATTGATAACTAGCACTTACCGCTCCTATTTCCGTTTGTACTTTTGCATTTTGCGCATCGATCAAACTTGTAATACTGGCCACACCTTGTGAATAGGCATCTTGCACAATTCTAAAGTTTTCTGTGGCTGCTTTTTGAGCTTCCTCAAATCTTTCAACTTTAAAGTAGGAGGCGGCAGCATTTCTTAAAGAAGCCCGAACGCGCAATTCTAATTGATTTTTAACATTGGCTCTTTGATCCTGAATTTGGAGAATATTTAGCTCCGTTCTTTCTTGATTATACTTTCGGCTTCCGCCTTGTAAAATCGGGAAACTCACCCCAAGCCCAAGGTTCCAAGTTGGTTTTAAGTCTGGTATCCCAATACCCGTTATTTCTTTAACGTCCCATCTTTTTATGGTATAATCCAAACCGCCAGACACACCAACAGTCGGTTGATAAAAGGCTCTTTTCTGAGAAAGTAATAAACGTTTTTGAGCATTCAATCCAAAGTCGATTTCATCTAATTCAGGAAGATGGGTCATCGCTTCTTCTACTAAAAAATCGCCTAATAATTCTAATTCGTATTCATTTTTAATTTTGTTATACAATCGACCATCAGTCACCATCAATACATCGTTTTTCAAACCAATGTTTTCGCTATAGAATTCGTCTTTAATGGGATGATTTAAAATTTGATTTAAATTATACTTAGATTGGCGAAATTGATTTTGTGCATCATTCAAGTCAATTTTGTCTAAAGCCAATTCCGAAATCCAACGATTCAAATCAGTAGCTCCTGAATAACCAACGGCTTCTTTTGCTTTTGCTATATCCAAATTACTTTTTGTCACCGCTACATTGGCTGATTGAATTTCCATAAAACTTTTAGCTTGTAAAACATTTAGAAATCCTTGAGCTGCTTCAATGACTACGTCCAACTGCGTCGTTTTCAAACCCGCTTCTTCTCCTTTAGTCAATAATTCTTGAATAGCGATATTAGCTAAAATAGGTTCTGCGTAAACCACCTGAGACAAAGAAGATCCGGCTTCCCAATTCAATCTACCTTTTGTAGCGAAAGAGTTTCCTGCAGTATTTTTATCTAGTACGAAAAGAGAAGTATTTACATCTAGTTGTGGTAACAAATCAGCTTTAGCCAATTGTATTTCTTTTTCAGCCAAGAGCGGATTTTTTTCGGTGGCTTTTAGATTTAAATTTTGACTCAAAGCCTCCATGATCGTTGTTTGCAAACTCAAGGTACGATCGGTATCTGGTTTATTAGCGTTTAATAAAATAGCTTCAGAAACCATTTCCCAATTAGGATAAGCCCCAACCTTACGAACTGTATTCATATTAATTACAACTGTTTCACTATAAGTATTCATCAATACTGGTAGATCAGCAGCGTTACTTCCTTCCGATATTTTCAAAATATTTAAAGCAATTCTTCTAGGCATTTTAGAAAGATTATCTTCTGTTTGATAGCCCACCAATGCCCCTTCTCTCACCATTGATTCACCAAATAAAGCAACCGAAGGAATTTTATTTTCTGCTAATTTTTCAAATAAAACACGGTATTGACTTGATTGAAATTCACCAAACAAAGGCAATAGATAAATGGCATCAACATCAGCTGGTATTTGATTAAAAGTAGAAATACCATCCTTGCCGGCTTTAATTTCTGTGTAGGTTGCATCCGATTTTTCACTAGAAGCTTTAAACAAGGATCCAATTTTCGGAAAGATATCTCCAATATTATCTTGCTGGATAATTCCTATGTTTTTGAATGGAAAAATATCATGTAAGACTTTGATATCTTTTTCAAAAGAAAAGGGTGATTGAATGTAGGTGAAGTTATCTACACCTGAGGTATTTTCTTTAGTAATTGGAACATTTTGTAACTGGTGATCAATCACCAAAGATGCAATAGCAGGCTTCGAATAGCTTCCTCGTTTGGACAATATCGCAGAAGCCATTGGACCAACTCCAATGATGATATCTGTATTAGCATCCTTAAAAGCCTTATTGAAAAGTTGGGTTACTTTTTCTGCACCACAATTACAATATTCAGCATTAAAAACAACATTTTTTCGATTGGTCAACAGGGTATTGACTTCATCTTTTATATGTTTTTCGAAATCAGCAATTTCTACATTATTGCCATCATTTTCCGAAATAATGCGAATATTCAGCGTTGGTAACTCTTGTCCTTTTGTTACAGAAAAAAATAGTAGGAACAGGAAAATACTACCAATTAATTTCTTCATATTTTGATTTTTTGGAGGATTAACAATGTTCAATTAGAGTTAGGACTAGGCAAAACTCGCCCTTGATTCATCATTTAATCATGTTGAATAATTCGTTATTTGTTCCGTCGTTTTCAGTAAATGTGTTTGAGCTCTTTTTGTAAGATTGAAATTGGATTAGAAGCTATTTCGTTTCGATAAATATTTTCCAACCAAAATGGCAATCAAAATAGTCAGGTATAATTGTCCTGCTATAGCGAGAAGTAGTGTCAATGATTTTGCAGCGTTCGTATTTGGAGTAATGTCTCCAAAGCCAACTGATGTTAAAGTTATAAAACTGAAATATAGCAATTCATATATATCAAAATTTTCAGGCATTGATTTAAAGGAATTAGGAATGGAATGTTCTAATATTGAAAATAACAAACCACCTAGTACACCAACAATTAAATAACCTGAAATGGAAGCTAAAATGATAGCTATACTAACTTCGGTATTCATGGCAATTTTTAGAAATAATCGTATTGCCAAATAGCTAAAAAAAACAAGCATGCTACACAGTTTGGCCCAGATAATGAAATTCGTTGAATTGAAAAATCCAATCCAAAGAAAAATAAAACTTACTAGTCCAATAGATATCAGTAATCGAAAATGAGTTTTACTCGCTGCAATAGAGTAAACACTTGAAAGAAGTAGAAGAGAAAAGGAAATTGCGAAAAATAATTCAAACTTATTTGGAAAAAAAGCAACAGGAAAAGGTAAAACAAGCAATATCAGTAATGCCAATAATAGCCATTTTTGTCCTTTATCGTTTTGACCGATTTGGTTTTTCTCAATTAAATGCATGTTTCGCAATTTTCAGTTGGTCTAAAGTCCGGGACGTAAGATAATAAAATCTTGTATTCCCGGAAATTATGATCAACTATTTATGATTAATTATTCTTCTTATTCTCTTTAATTTCTTCTTTTAATTCCTCTTGTTGTTCCAAGTAAAGCGTGTATTGGTCCTTGGTTAAAAGCTGTCTCATCTCTTCATTCTTTCTTTTACTGATGTCCTTCATTGCTTTAAATTTTTTAAATTTTCCATTTCCACTTTCTTTTACTCCTTTCATTTCCTGGCCATATCTTTTGGAAATTTCTTTGTAAGAAGGCTTTTGATCTTCAGTCAGATTTAACGCTATCATGTCTTTTACTAAAAGTTTGACTATCTCTTTTTTTGCTTCATCTTTCGAAGCATCATCCTGAGCATTTGATACATTGATTCCAACAAATAAAAGAGCAAGAATTAGGATTAATACTTTTGATTGTTTCATTATTTTTGATTTTTAAATTTTGGTTAAACAATTTTAAATATGATAAAACGAATTATTTTTTAGGTGGTGTTAGACTTAAACCAATTTGAAAAAAAGGTCCATTTTCAGAATTGAATTGATATTCATCCTCCTCAGCATCTTCGAATTTAAAAGCCCGATTAATAGTGTATCCACCAAATACTTCCAGTTTTAAAATTTTGGCCAAACGTATATTGGCCATAGGTCCTACATTCACACGACTATAAATTAATTTGTCAATTGATTTTGGATCAGAAGAAACGAACTCACTAAAGGAGACATTGAAATTTCCACCGTTCAGTTCTGCTTGTAAACCTAGGTGTATTTTTTTGGTTGCGCCAATTTTTCGTAAGTACTTGATATGTGACGGAAAAAGTACATCGATTATATTTTTTCGATTCTCAAATTTTAATTTTGCAACCGGAAGGAATAAGGGTTCTCCAGTTTGTGTGGTATAAGCTAGTCCTGCTCCTATTAAAAACTTGTCAGTAAATCTTCTCATGATCATAGTCGTTCCTAAAAAGAGAAAATCATCACTGCTAATATCCTCTACGAAATCCGAAGCCAAAGTTGGTCTTAGTTTGACCATCCAAGTCCACTTTGGATTCCAACTATGAAGTAAGCTTAGGTCATACGAAATAGAATGGAAATTTTTAGTATTGTCATCCAAGGAAAAAATTGGTGTATTGAATGTTTGCGCTTGAATAAAACCATATCTAAGTCCATTGATTAAAACAGTCTTTTGATCTTTAAACTTGATTGGAAGATTAAGAAATACATCCATTTCTTGGAAAGAAACTTCTTGATCATTGGTCCCCTCCTCCACTTTTACTTTAGAATAATTGGTGTATTTGATGCCAGCTAATTGGATCTGACTAAATAAGTTAACAGAAGAAAGTAGCAGGATTAAACAAAATAAATTTTTCATGATTTTAAGTTGAGATTGATATTAAAATAAAAAGCAAGGAAATGAAAGTCCATAATATTTTCTTAATCAATTATAGCTTTCTCAAAGACCCTTTTTAATTAAATTCGCCGATCGCTCTACCATTCAAAGCCTGTGTAGGTCGATAATTATCTTGAAGGATATTATGCATGTTATCTATTTGAGTAGTTGAAGCCTCCACAGGATCTTTAAGTACCAACCAGGTAACTGTTTCAGAACAAGGAGGAGTCGTCAAGGAACCACCATAGGTATAATAGGAAGCATTCACTGGCAATAAATCTGCCACATTGAGCATATCATTTGAAGTAAAAGTATCATCCGCCGATGCTGGTAAGTTGTCACTAAAGTTTGCTAAAAACGTATTCTCATTTCCTTCTTTAAAAAGAACTGAAATCACTGCTAAATTTCCAGTTGCATCATCTTCATGAACCAGGTGTGCCTCTAATGGGAATCGTACTCCATCAACGGTATGCTCCGAGCTTGAATGGAAATGAAATTGTAAAAGTTCAAAATTGCCTTCAGGTAATTTCAAAGTACCTCCAGGTGTATAATTGAATTGAATCGCACGACCATTGTTGACTAAATCTATTGGCGCATTATTATAATCAACATCTATCGCGTCTAGTGCTGAATTAGCAACTGCACCTGTAATATCAATTGGAGATTGATGATTTCCTCCACAAGTCCCATAGCAGGTTGACCAAGTATCAGGAGTCGAATCTCCATCATAAGCCCATTCGTAATCCATACAATCAAACTGAGTATCGTCATCCTCTTTACAAGACGTAAGTGTTAGTGATGTTGCCAAAAGGCATAGAAAGAAGAAATTTAATTTTTTCATGGTTTTCATTTTTTAATTTTTAAATATGGAGTCCTCGATTTAAAATGTTTTCAGGCTATCGAAGATTTTGTTCATGATGAGGAGAATCAAAATTCTCCTCATCCTTGGATTAATTTGTTGAAAGGTTAATGGGAGATTATTATTGAATAATGATTTCTTTTATTTTGGTGTTCTTTGGTATTTTATTTTCGTCCACTTCATAAGAAAAATTTGGCGTATCCAATCGATAAGAAAGATGACCAACTCTCGCATAAGTTCTTCCTTCTATCTCTGATCCATATACTTCAATTGAAGAAGACATTTCATATAATTTTTCGTAATCATCTCCAACTTCAATTCCTTTTTTAGTTTTTGCACCAATAGATGTTATGACTATTTTACCAACTAAATTTTCATCTTTTGGATCAGGTATCACATAAGCAACAACAAACGCTTTATTACTAATGCGATAAATATTGGTGTTCCCTTCGCTTGATTTAAGTACATCTTTTTTAAGTAATTTTTTATGACTTTCGATTTCATCTCCAATTGCGATCCCTTCGAAAGAGGTATCTAATATTACAGGTTCTCCGATTGCAGTATTTACTTTAATGATTTGGCTTACTTTCAAATGGTTTTCATTTCCTCTTTTTTGATGATCTCCTTTTACCGTTACGAGGTCTCCAATTTTTAATTGTATATAATGCGTTGGACCTCCAAGATTGACTAAACTAAAAAGAGCAGCATATCTTTCATTATTAGTTTGGATTCTCGCAACAAATCCATCTTTTCCTAGATCGACCGTTTTTACTTGGCCTTTGATTACGAGCTCTTTAATTTCTGCAACCTCTGTAGAATCAGATTCCTTAATTTTTGTTTCCTCTATTGCGCAAAAACAAAAACTTAAAAGAGCTAGAAGTAAGAGGATATTTCGAAAGTTGGTTTTCATAATTGTTTCATTTTGGTTATTAAGCAGTTAGGGATGTTCGTTTGTAATACTTCGTAATTGATGATTCAAATATATCCTTGATAGGAGTTGAATTAAAGGACAATACAGGGAGGAAATTCGGCCATGAGCCTAAAAAGGGGGGAAAAACAGGACATTTATAGGGAAAAAAGGGACATTTCAGTAAATCTGAATTCAGAAAGGACCTAAACTATGGATTGATTTATTCAAAAATTCCAAAAATACTTATGGAAGTTGTTTTAAAATAATGTAAATTTTGCAAGGCATGTTGCTCATCTTTTTGCACCAAGGCGGTCTAATAATAAACGATAACCAAATGAATTCACTTTGAGCCTATTAATTCATCCCAAAAATATAATTCAATTTAATTAATCCTCGTCTTCCTATGTTAGGAAAATCTGGTGCAGCTCGATATTTGCTATCAAATAAATTAGTAGCAGAAAGGGAAACAGCAAAGCCTTTCAATCGATGATCAAATCGATATCCAAGACTTAAATCTACAATATTTTGTTCGTCAGTTTGGCCATTATAATAAACGCCACTTACGAAGTTAAAGGAAGGCGTATGTCTAAAACTAATACTTCCGTTGAATCCAGTTTCTCGAATATATCGTAAACCCATTCTAAATTTATTTTCAGGTGTGTTGATATAAAAAGCTTCGGTTAAACCATCATCATCTTCTTCTCCAGGAATCCAAGAATTTTGACTAATAAAAGAGTAATTGAAAAATGCGGCTAATCCTAATTTAAAACGATAAGTCAAACCCAAGTCCGCTCCAAAATAATCAATAGACTCATCAAAAGATTGCCAAGTAAATGGTACATTGAATGATGGATCTTGAGGTACTTGATCACCATCTGCCACACCATATACAGCCACTGCTGCATTCCCTAATCCTCCATAAGCTGCAGCAATTGGCGCAGCTTGCTCAGGAGTCAATCCAAGGTTAAGGACTAATTGCTGTGCGACATCTTGAGCCAAAGCAGTCCCTACTCCATCCAAACCATATAAGGCTCCTACAACTTTAGGACGAGTGAATCCTTCTCTTTTCAAATAATATAAATCAATATCGATTTTTAGCTTATTATTAATTTCTCCACTATAGCCTATTTCGTAAACGTTATTGAATTCATTTTTGATTGGAGTAATCGTCGTCGGTTGCCCCAAACGGGTTACATTATCAGCCATCAAAGATGTAAATTGAAAATTAGTTGGATCTAATAAGTTCAAAGTACCAATATCATGTGCGACTAAATTGCCTAAAACTTGTCCTGTTGGTGAATAATCGGAAAGGTAATTTAATACTGGCTGAGGTATATTAGGATTTTGTGATAACAAAGCAATTGCATTGTTGTTTATTTGGCCATATACAGCAGCTAAAGGAACTGGTAAACCTGGCGTATCTATTGGAATGTTGGGCGCTCCTGGAGTAATCAAGTTGATATGATCAAAAGTAGTTCCTTCACGAGCCTGTGTTGCCCAAATTGATCCAAATCCAAGATCTCGGATCGGAATATCAATATACATCTCTAAAGAATTTGGAGGTTTTGATGCTCTATTAAAAGAAGCTCGAATCGTGTGGTTTTTATGAGCTTTAAAAACCATAGCAATTCGTGGTGCAATCGTTGTTTGATCAATAAAATTATTTCCATCTAATCGAGCAGCTAAGACTATATCCAACTGTTCAGCCAAAGCAAATTTTCCTTGAGCATAAGTTCCCCATAAATTATAATCGTCATCTTGTTCAAAACGGCCATTCAATAAATTCTTTGAATCTGTATTTACGTTTCGATAATCCGCACCAATTGTAAAATCAGCATCTAAAAAGCTTGGGACTTGAAAATTATATTGAAGCTGCGCATCTAAAAATTTTCTATCTGTTGAATTGAGCAATCCAGTTTGATAGACATGGCTTTCATTACCATTCGCATCACCACGATTGGTATTATAAACTACCTGAGTAAACAAACCTTTATATTGTGATCTCAATTGTACGAAAGCATCTTGCCTATAGACTATCTGAGGACCGGTAGTGCTTTGATGCAATAACAAATCAAAATTATTATAACCAGCTGTTGCAAATACGGACCAATCCTCCCTCGGTCTAAATTCGAAAGTAGTATTAATGGAAAAATTATGATAATCGTTAACCATTGGATTTCCATCTCCATCTGAATCTAAGCGTTCTGCGATAAGTGTCCCACCGTTCAAATTGACTAATTCACCATTAGGACTATAAGTCGGTTGCACCAATAATCCCAACTCGTCAATAAAAGGAGAAACCACCACGTCTTTCATATCAAAGCCTTGAATAATCGCAGCATCTTCTGGGTCAGACATGTCGTAATTAAATTCATCTCCCTGTTTATAAGATACATTTACTTTAAATCCAAAGCGATCATTTACTTTTGTTGCATGTCGAATAGCACCACCAAAGGTATTGAGTTCTCCTCCAAATAATTCGATGCTTGTTCCAGGAAATGATATCGGATTTTTAGATAAAAAATGAACGACTCCAGAAGTTACACCTGGGCCGTATAAAGCAGAACCTGGTCCTCTGACCACTTCAATTCTTCTCAAGTCAATATTACTTATACCAGCTCCTGAAGAAGCAAATACAGGTAATCCGGGAACCATTAAATTGCGATAATCTAAAATGGGAAATACAGAAGTACTAAAAATATTCGCCCATCCTCTCATCTCAATATTCAAACGATTAGCACTTTGTTGTTGAATTTGTACTCCACGAACATTGGCTAAATTTTCTAATGGATTGACATTAGGACTTATGGAGAGTACGGCTGTGCTCAGTACCGAAACAGAAGCGGGAGCTTCTTGTACTTTTTCTCGTTTACGAGAAGCAGAAATAACGATTTCTTCAAGAATAAGACCTTCTTTTAAAACAATGCTAACTTGTTCAGAAGCATCCGTAACGTTTACTTTTTGATCTTCAAATCCGGTATAACTCACCTTTAGTAAAATGGGAAAAGAAGTAGAAATAGGTAGGCTAAACCGACCTTCAATGTCAGTAACCGTACCGTTTAAAGTTCCATCAACAGTGACATTCGCACCGATGAGAAGATCTCCAGTTTGATCTTTCACAGTGCCATTAATCGTACTTTGGCCATAGGCATTAAACGAAAGGAACAAACCAAAAAGGATCGAAAAAGCATTGTTTTTTTTCAGGGCTAACATCTTAGATAATTGCATCGTTTTTTAATGATTGCTATTATGGTATTTGGGGTGTAAAAAAATAGTTTGTCTACTAATCTAAATAAGCTGAAGGTGACTTACCAAAGTGCTTTTTAAATTGTTGGGAGAAATATTTGACATCTCTCATACCAACTTTGTAAGCCAATTGCTTAATAGTTTTCACCTCTCGCAACTCTAACAATCGTCGAGCTTCCTTAAATCTTGCAGCTCGTAAATATTGGGAAAAGGTAAGTCCAGTCAATTTCTTTAATCGACGACGAATTTGACGTGGACTCAAGAATATCATACTACTTAATGCCTCTAAATTAAAATCAAAATCAGAAATAGTATCTAGAATTTTTTGTTCAAAATCTGCTAACCATTCTAAATCTTCCTTGTTAATCGCAGGAGCATTTTCGATATTTATTGCTCTACCATTTTGTTCTTGCGCCAATTCTAATTGATTTGATTCTACCTCTGAAGTAACGGTCTTTCGTGATCTAGCATTCGACAACAAATTCTGTACTCTTGTCAATAATTCTTCTTCAACAAAAGGCTTGATCATATAATCATCAACACCAATCCGCAATGCATTTAATTTATCTTCCAATTCCGCTCTGGCAGTCAACATCACTACTGGAATAGTACAATATTGAGGAGTTGTTTTTAGCTCTTGCAATAGCTTAAACCCATCCATTACTGGCATCATCACATCAGATACAATCAGGTCTGGATAAGCTTTCGATTCCTCTTGTGACTGCAGCCAATCTAAGGCGACTTGCCCATTTTCAGTTGCGACCACTTGAAATTCATTGCCTAAGATCAATTCAATATATTCTCGCAATTGACCATTATCTTCTACTATCAAAATCAGAGGTAAATCAGCATTCGCAGTCCTCTTTTTTTCAGCTCCAACTAAATGTAAAGCAGATACTCGCTCTTCCAACACACTTCCATTTTTTTTATTTTTCAGCTCTTGAATGGCCAATGCATCTTTATTGTCTAAAGCTTTTAAAACTTGTTTTTTGGGTAGAGTAAAAGTAAAAACACTTCCTTTGTGTAACTCACTTTCAACGCTAATAGTCCCTTCAAATAATTTGACAAACTCCTGTACCAATGCTAATCCAATACCAGTCCCTCCTTCAGTAGCAACACCTTCTTGCTTTGATTGATAAAATCGATCAAAAATATGAGGTAGGTCATCTTCATGAATTCCTCTTCCGGTATCGGAAACTTTGATTTCCAAGGAATATCCAAGGTCTTCTATTTTCATTTTTACAGCTCCATCTTGGGGTGTGAATTTGATGGCATTTGCCAATAAATTATTAATTATTTTTTCAAATTTATTAGCATCTAATTGGACTTGTAAATCCGGACTTGCCTTGTATTCAAAGGTCAAAGCAATGGATTGTTTTTGTGCGTAGGTCTCAAAGACACTAATCAACCTTTGTAAAAAAGGATAGATGGCAACTGGCTTTTCAACCAACTCCAGTTTACTGGATTCTAATTTAGTCAAATCTAAAATCTCATTGGTCAGCTTTAAGAGGTCTTCTCCATTTTGCTGCATCATTTTCAAGAGCATAAAATCTTGATTGCTCTTATCCTGCCTTTTTAATATCTTTTCCAAAGGACTTAATATCAATGTCAATGGAGTTCTCAACTCATGTGATACATTAGCAAAGAATTTGGATTTCATTTGATCCATTGCTCTCAATTCTTCTGATTGTTGCTTGATCTGAGCTGTTCGCTTAGCCACTTCTTTTTCAAGAAAATCTTTTTGCTTTTGCAAACGATAAGTCCATAAACGTACCCCGAATAAAACAGCTAGGATAGAACCTATAATAAACCAAAGCTCAAGATAAAATGGTTTTTTAATGGACACCGGAATTTCTAAAATTTCCTCTGTAAATCTTCCACTAGGAAAAAGAGCTTTGATACTTAAGGTTTGATCACCATAGGGTAAGGCACTTATTGTAATTACTTCCTGATCAGAAGTCGACCAATCTCCATCTAATCCATTTACTTTGTAATAATAAACAACATCATTATTATTAGCATAATTGGTCGTAGATAATTCTAGATTAAAAAAGCGATCACCTGGTGATAAAAATATTTGCTCATTATCTTTAAACGTGGAAGTCAAATCTTCCAACTTTTTGGTACTTCCCTTATATTGATGTAAGGCATGAACCAAGACTTTGGCTTGATCTCCTGCTGGCCAAATAGGTTCACACAATTGCTTAAAATCCGGACGATCAAAAAGAGGTTCTAGCATTTGATCAAATTGAAAATAAGTCATTCTTGTTGCAGCTCCATATCTTCTAGCTTTTCTTAGACTTGCAATAGCTTTATCAAAATCGCCATTCAGCACATGATATCGTCCCAACAGATAATAAGCAATACCAACGCCTAAACTACTATGAACGGTATAATCCGGTTTTGCTAGATTTAAGATACGATCCGCTGCAATTTTAGCCTCTTTTTTCATTCCTTTTTCCTGATAAAGGCGAACGGCTGCAGCTAGATTGACAATTTGAAATGTTCTAGGTAAAAACTCTAAATTATTAATACGAGCCATTTGTACATTCCCTTCAACGCGAGCGACTACGTTAGCCCACAAGGTTCGATTGATATCTAAAGGGCTCAATTGTCTATAAAAAGAAACCATATCTTTCTTTAACAAATCGCGAAATTCTTCAGTGATAAAAACCGTATTAATCAAATGAATTGCTGCTGCAAAATATTGAAACGGCTTATTATCCATGAATTGTTTCATGTCATCATAGGCTGCTAAAAGTTGCGTTTGATCTTGACGAATAGAAGCTCTATAAATATTGACACCAATAGCATTTTCGCTCGCTACAAATGTATTTTCTATTGGTAAAATGGGTGTTGATTCAATAAAGCTTATGGCCTCTTCTACTTTATTTAATTGAATAAGAGAAACAAACACATTAGACACCCGATGATTGTAATGCATTCGAAGCAATTTCGAATGATTAGCTTCCAAGGGCAATTCTTGATAAATAGATAAGGCCAGTTCTGGGTTATTAAGCCCCTCAAATGCTGCCGTAGCAGTAACATGATTTAAGACAAAATCTTTAGGGTATTTTATTCTAATTTCATTCAGACTTGTAAACGCACTTTCAATTTCACCTAAATAGGATCCCTTTAAATAATTCAACCATGCTGTTTCATACTCACTTAATTCAGATTGATGTCTTTCTAAGTACTTAAAATGAGGCAAATTATCGCCTTCTACTCCAGCTGTATTTAAATTGAGAAATTGAATGCGAGCCAAATAAAAAGAAGAATCCATCGCAATCATATTCCGATAGGCATTTCCTGTTTTTACCGAATTAAGCGTTTTCAGATATAGCTCGTATGCCTCATACTTCGGTGCCTTGATCTTCTTCGAATTGACCAAATCACGTGCAGCCCAATAGCCTATTACTTTTTCTCGCAATTGTGTGATTAGACCCTCTTTATCCTCCTCAGTCCCTCGAATCTCATCAAAACTGAAGATCATTTGACCATCAAAGGCATTAATCAATTCCAATTTGAAAATGATCGCATTCTTTTCTTTATAATAACTACCAGAGATCAAATTTTGAGCACCTGTTAATTGAGCAAAGGAAGGTCGGTCTTCTGGATCATTTTCCAAAATACCTATCGCCTCTTTATGGGTCCTTACGGTAAATGGAGAAACTACTTCTGCATTCCCGATCCCCATTAGACCTGTATTGATCCAATCCGCAGCCATATCACCTAGGATATCAAGGTCCTCATCATTGGTATTATTATTAAAAGGTAGGACTGCAATTCGTTCTTGAAGGATATTGATGTCAATTTGAGGACTTGGCGCACAGGAATGCCATATTGTACAAATGGAGCATACAATTACAAACATTAAAATAGAGCAAATACTAGGAGAATTTGCGTTTTGCATTTGGCAATAGGTTTCTTATTCCAATTAAAAAAAACGAATATTTTGAGTAGTGGAGTGATTAAAGGCTAAAGCTATAGAGATTTGATTAAAATTACTCTTTACCATATTAACCATACTTTTTATCTATTTGGGTACTTTAAAAATAACATAAAAATTTCATTTTCTAGTGATCACATAGGTGTTTTTTAAAATTGAGTCCTATTAACGTTTAGATCACAGACCATTTTACCTTAATATCTCTATTAGACAAATTATTGAATTCATCTTTTCTAAAAATTGATTCTCTTAGGCCTTCAAAGCACCAAAAGTCTTAAAATATCCTTATTTCTAAAATATCTTATTTATAAGGTATAACATAGGGGAAAATGGGGACATTCTGCCAAATTTAGATGGAAAATTGAACCATTTCATAGATAAATCTATGATTTTCCACAAAAGAGAGTCAAAATCTACTTGTCAATCATTTGTCCCTTTTTTCCATCCTAATCGACCGATTTTTCTCTAAAGTCTCTCCTATCTTTGATTTATCAAAAAACAAAACTTGATCTAGTGCTTAGATCTGTTTATTTCCTCAACTAAAATTAAAAAATCATGAAAATGACCCATTTATTGAAAGCGATCCTTCTGGGCTGTTCTGTTCTCTTTTTTCAATCTTTCAGTGCTCCCATGGAAGAAATAAAGCCAATGAATTCAAGTGAAATTACTGGTGGATGGCGTTTATTAGGTTCCAAAACCGTCAAGGCAGGCCTAGATAGAGATGTTATTAAGGTCACCGCTTCTAGAGGAGTTTTTAAGAAATTAAAAATCAGAGTAAAAGGAGCCCCTATTTATATGCAAAAGATGGTGGTACATTATGGAAATGGAACGACGCAATCATTAGCGATTAGAAAAAACATAGCCCAAGGATCTGAATCTCGAGTTATGGACCTACCAGGCAAAAATCGAGCGATTAAAAAAATCGTTTTTTGGTATGAAAAAGGAAATTGGACGACTAAAAAACCAGTTGTTACCCTTTGGGGAAGAGCATAGATAAAAATGTAATAGATTGACTAATTATTGATTCATTAATCATAAATTCAATAATTATTGAATTGGTAATTAGTCAATTTCAAAACTAACCAAGCCTTTTTGCTTTATCAGTCATCTATTAAGGATCGGTAAAAACGCTATAGCTAGAATACTATTTAGGTCTCAAGGCTGGATTTATTTGATAGGCCTTATTTAACCAAGATTGGGAGCTTGCTTGATCACCTTTGTCTCGATAAGCATATCCTAAATATAGATGAAGGGTTGGATTATTTGGATCATACTTTAATGCTTCTTTAAACTTGGAAATGGCTAAATCAGGGCGGCCCGTTTGGGCAAATACAGAGCCTAAATTTCGAAGTGCATCTACGAAACGAGGATCAAGTTCTACGGCTTTTCTATATACTTCTTCTGCTTTCGCAAAATCGTTTTTTTGAAAATAAATGATCCCCATATTACTATAAATTTTAGCATCGGTAGGTTTATATTTTATCGCAGTGTTATAATTTTCTAAAGCCTTATTATTCTGACCTTTTCGAAACATCAGCAAGCCCAATTGGGAATGAGCATCTCCGTATTTTGGATATATTTCTATTGCTCGCGAAACATGTTTGACGGCTTCATCAATCCATTTTCTTTTTTGATTTTGATCCTTGGATGCAGCGCCCATCTTCCCTAATTCTAAGCCATGATGAAAATTGAGTTTAGCACTATTAGGGACTTTTTTAATGTCTGCAGAGTAAAGCGTATGGCTATTGTACCAATCCGGATTGCGAGTAATCGTTTTAAAAGAATAAAATAAAAGTATCCCGCCAACAACAGCAATCAATTTAGCATTACTTTTAAAAAGAGCAGCCAAGTCTATTTTTCTAGGATCTTTATCGACTTTAAAAATAGAAGACAATATCGCAATCAAAACTATAGCATATCCCAAAGATGGCATATAAAGAAATCGTTCTCCATAAGAGGTTCCAATCACGATAAATAAATTCATAAAGATGGAAAAGGTCATCAAGAAAAAAAGGATGCCGAATCCTATCAAACTCTTATTTCTTAATTGAGTCAATCCATATATTCCCATTCCTCCGTACAACAAAAGGGATACAATCGATTTCCAATTCCCCCACCCTTCCAATGGTATTTGTGCGTATCCCAATTCATGAACCAATAAATACGGCAGGACTAAAACTTGTAAATATTTTCCCAACATCATAAATGCTCCGGACCAACGAGTGCCCATATCTTTTGTCCCCACTAAAAAATTATCGAGAACAGAAACGCTTTCGGCAGCCATGACACTATTTGATAAAACTTGTTGTCTGGCCAACAAATATAAAACAACAGGAATAACAAATAAGGCCGATATCTGAATAACTTCCTTGACCGTTTTTTTACTAAAAAAATAAATCGCTAATGGAATCACCGCCAAAAAAGTCACCGCATTTTCTTTAGAAAACATAGCAAGCGTAAAACTCAATAAAGAGAAAATCAGCCATTTAACTTTTTTAGATTTTAAATAATCCCACAACCAAAAAAGCGTCAAAATAGAAAAAAAGAAAGTCAACATTTCATCTCTACTTTTGATATTCGCAACAATCTCTGTATGTACCGGATGTGCCATAAATACAAGCGTCATCAAAAAAGGCAATAAAATTGATTTTTCTGGCCAGAAACGACTCAAAGTAAAAAATAACAGAAAGCCCGTAAGCCCATAAAACAATACATTTACAAAATGAGAAACAAAAGGTGAATCAGGTGCTACTTGCCACTCTAAAGCATACATCACCAAAGATACTGGCCGATATAAAGTCCCCACACTATTCCAATATCCATGTCGATAATTGGTGGTCAATAAAGTAGGAATACCTGCCACTCCTTGCTTAGTAACGAAGTTGTCCTTAATGACAGAATAATCATCAAGGGTATAGGCATGTTGGAGCGTATTGGTATATAATAAAAATCCAAAGGCAGCACAAATCAATGCAAGGATAAGTTTTGCTTTCTTAGTCCCAGTTTTATTGCTAGCTGGAGTATTCTTCTTTTTTCCTTTACTTTGCTTGCTATGTTTTTTCTTAGCCATGGTTTTGAATTCGCGCTTTTTAGGGACTTTGTGATAGGTCAAATTAGACAGCTGCTAAAATATAAAAATCTCTTCACCTTGTCAGGAAAATGTTTTTACCAATTTAAAATTCTTAAAAAAAATCAAAAAAAAGGTCAAAAAATTTTCTTATTGTAAGATTTACACCTACATTAGCAAAAGAATTATATTAGGAAAAACCTAAAATTGAATGACTTTACATTTGGAAAAACGCAATCAAACAAAATAATAATAAAGAACCTCACTTGACAATTTAAAATTTTTGGTTAAATGGTTTATAATTAAATGGTATTAAAATAATTGGGAATTTTGGGTTTCCATTTTTCCCAAAGTCAAGTGAATTTCAAAAGAGCGAAGTATATTGATACTATCTTTGCTCTTTTTTTTATGATTTTCTCTAATATTAATTCTACAGTTAAAAGTAAAAATTCAAAACAAACCTATGTTTAAACTTAGTTCCCTAGATATAGGAATCATGATCGCTTATGGAGTGATCATCATTGCCTATGGACTTTATCACGCCAAAAGAAAAACCTCAGAAGAATATTTTTTAGCCGGTCGAGACATGCTTTGGCCAATTGTTGGTATCTCTTTATTCGCAGCCAATATTTCAAGTTCTACTTTGGTCGGACTTGCTGGAGATGCCTTTGTTGGAAATACACATGTCTACAATTATGAGTGGTTAGCTGCGGTGGTCTTAGTATTTTTTGCCATATTTTTTCTTCCCTTCTATCTCAAAAGTAAGGTTTATACCATGCCAGAATTTCTGGAAAGAAGGTATGACAAACGGAGTCGATATTATTTTTCATTTATTACTATAGTTGGAAATGTCTTAATCGATACTGCCTCTGCACTTTATGTAGGAAATATCATTTTAGCCTTACTTTTTCCCGGTATTCCTGGCTGGATGATTATCGTCATTTTGGCATTTGCAGCTGCAGCTTATACCATCCCTGGTGGATTGAATTCTGTTATTCAAACAGAGGTCATCCAAGCCATTCTTCTCGTCATTGGTTCCTGCATGATCACTTATTATGCTTTCGATAAAGTAGGTGGCTGGAGCGGACTAATTGCAGGCTTAGATGCCAAAGCCGCCGCAGGTGAATTGGTTCAAGAAGGCAGCGGGATAGTTTATCAGTCCGCCGAAGAAGTCCTAAGTGTCGTCAGGCCCTTAGGTGATTCCTTTATGGATTGGGGAGCCTTA
>CAYTVR010000133.1:0-18575 GCA_964441245.1 uncultured Saprospiraceae bacterium
AAAATAAGATAGTTCTATTGTGTGTTAATGAAGATTTTTTAAAATAATTGTTTACGAAAAGGAAATATAGTTAAATCCGTTCGTATTACTTTACTGTCTTGCAAGAAAACAATATTCTTACAAGAAGATTTAAGTTGCAGGCCATTTAAATTTTATACTGAGAGTGACTAGATAAATCTATTAATGATAAAACCAAGGTCTCTTATCATTAACCTTTTTGAGGTGTTTCTTCTACTTTTTTACCATTAATTTGTTGCAATAATTCTTCTGTTGGACTATAATCAATGTTAGCCGTTTTTGCAATTACAATTGCTTTTTGAGCCGTTTTACGAGCTTTTCTTTTTTTACCTAATCGATGATAAAGAGCAGCAAGTGTATCGTGGTTGAAGTAATTACTATCGAGCTTAATCGATTGTTTGGCCCATTTAACGGCTTGTTTTAATTTTTTCTTATCCTTAGTAATTCTAAGGAAAGTCCACGCTACTTCATTCAATTCTTCTTGACTATCACTAGGAAATTTTTTAAAATATTTTATAGCAGCATCAGCATATTTTTCCCGATCACCTGCTTGCCTATAAAAAGTCATTTTAAAACGAGTGGACAATTGCTCTGCCCTCTCTGGATAAGCTCTTGCAAATAGTTGATCCATTTGATCTAAACTAGAATCGTCTTTGGTATCTTGAACACTATTATAAATCAACTCTTGAATCTTACTCGTCACTGCTCGTTGTCCATACATGTCAACAAAAGCATCTTGATTATCTGCCAAATAATTAAACAGTTCAGAATGCGGATTCGCAACAAATGAAAATATAAACTTTCGAGCATTTTCTGTTGACCAATCTTCTTTGGTTTTCATATATTCATCCGCGATGGGAGCGTGACTTCCATCATGAATTTCAAACCGAGCCATCGTATAGCTATACAAAAAATCTGGATCACGATCTCCATTTGCAAATCGCTCCTCCATTGTAGATAAACGGTTTTTAGGATCCAATGCCTCTCCTCCTAAATCAAGTATTTCTTGCGCGCTATGAAACCCTGCAGCTCGATGAACCAAGTCTCCTTTAGCATCCACAAACAACAAAGATGGATAAGCTTTCACTGCAAAAGTCTTGGCCAATTCAACGCCTTCACCTTTTTCCATGTCCATCTTTACGTTGATAAACATTTTATTATAAACTGCTGCTACTTCTGATGCTGTAAAAACTTCTTTGTCCATTTTTTTACATGGACCACACCAAGTCGTATAAGCGTCTAAAAAGACAAGTTTGTTTTGTTCCTTTGCCAATGACAATATCTCTGACCAAGTTCCCTGCTCAAAGTGAATAGCATCGCCTTGTGCCGACGCATTTCCGATGATCAATAGGGAGCATAAAATAGTCAAGTAAATATTTTTCATTTTATATTTTTTTACAAAATCTGCATTACTCTTACATAATGAAGTTCTTCAAACGTTCCTGTCACTTTCTAAAGTATTCTATTTTAAAACCACTTCTGTAGTTATACCTTAAAAATCAGGCCGTTTTATATTCTATTCTAAAATTCTCTATGATTGTCCTTCAATTTTCTGGATCATTTGCTTTAATAGCATTTCCTCTTTCTTATCTCCTTTAGATAATTTCAATGATTTTTTGGCGGAAGCTAGAGCTTCTTTCTTTTTCCCATTTTTTAAAAGAATAGATGCATAAGTAAAATAATATTTGGACTCACCACCTTTTTTACTTGCTTTTTGAGCCATTTTTTCAGCTTGAGCTAAAACTTTTTTATCCGTAGGATAATTACCTAGCATACGTAAAATCAAAGCATTCAATTGCTCAGGATCATTTTTGATTACTTTTTTAGCGTAAGTATTCGTCGCTTTAAGATAATTTTTGACATCACTATTGGCTTGATAAAAACGCATGTCGGCTAATGTTGCAAATTCTGCCGCTTTCGCAGAATAGTTGGACTTCATTTTATCCTTCGCTTCTTTCAACAAATCCATACTTTCAAATTCAATCGCCTTATCAACTGTTCTTTGAGCAGCTGCTTCTATTTTATTATGAACCATTTCTTTGGAAGTCAACGCTTCTATTTTTGCTCTATTCTTTATCAATAAACCAAAGATTCTAGAGTCTGCTTCTGTGGTCGCTTCTAAAATAAATCGAAGGTTATGCTCAGTTGTCAAATCTTTTTGCGATTTAATATACTCGTTGGATATTTTCAAACTTGGTTTGCCCGCTTTGTTTAATGCTTTTACATAATTGTAAATCAATTCTGGATCTCGTTTACCTGCTTCATAATCTTTCGCAAAATCTCCACTTTTATCATTTTTCTTCATCGCCTCTTTTCCTAATGCAATGAATTCTTGAGGGTTCCGTCCTCCTTTGGTCATATGAACCGCTTTACCACCGCCATCGATATAATATAAGGTAGGATAAGCGGAGACTGGATATTTTCGTTGAAATTTACGGCCAGCTTTCTTTTCCATATCGATTTTCATCGAAATGAAATTTTTATTATAAAAGTCCCCAACACTACTTTCCGTAAAAACATTTTTAGACATTCTTTTACAAGGTCCGCACCAAGTCGTATAAGCATCTACAAAAATAAGTTTGTCTTGTACTTGTGCCATTTCCAATGCTTCTTCCCAAGTGCCATGAAAAAACTCAATACCTCCTGCACGTACTTGACTAAACGAAAGGATCAGAAAAAAGGCGAATAAAATCTGTCTCATAATTATTTTTGTTTTATTTTAATTGGTTCTTCGACAAATCATGTGCGTATAGACATTCAAAATTGAAACTCAACGCTTCCTCTGGTCGCTTTATGAATGCCCATACATGCGTACGTAAGGATTTGTCAAAGAAGGTTTTATTTTTTAATAACTGAGTCTAAGATAATAAGAATACACATGCCTCGCACGATTTCGAAGCTCTTCGGCCGACGCTTTGCTTGGCTTTAAACTTACTTTAACAGTTTTCTAACAAAACAAACCTTTTTCTTTGGTTATTTGTTTTGAGTTTTGAACTCTTTCACCATTTCTTCAGGTGATTTATCAATGATTTCTAAAAGCTGTTTTACTTGTCTGCCCAATTGATGATCTGGATATTTATTCAAAAAATGATTATAATATTTCTTGGCTTCCTCTCGGTCTTCTAATGAATTTTCGAATAAAAAGGCCTGAAGAAACAAAGCGGTTGGCGCTTTAGCGTGATCAGGATACTCTCTATGGACTTGTCCAAAATATTGTACTGCTTTACTGCCATCGCCAATGGCTCTTGCGATCTCTGCAGCTTTATATAAAAGAATCGGAGATTGGGTATCTTTTGGAAAAAATTTGACAAAATCTCCACATTTAGCAATATAGCTTTTGGCTAAAATTTTATCCATCTTTTTTACTTTTTCAGCTTTCAACTGATTTTCCAATTTTTCTACCTCTGCAAAAAAGCTTGCTTTATCAGGAACTGCTTCTTTCTTTTGAGGTTTTTGCTCAGAAGAACAAGCTGCTAAAAACATAAAAATGGCGAATATGGGTATTAAATATTTCATTTTTGATAACAAATTTACATAACATAATATACAAACCTTTAATAAGTATAAAAATTATGCCACTCCTCAATTACAAGGCGGTGATCAATAATCGAAAAGGCAAAATATTTCATGTTTAAAAATAGATACTCTTTTAAACTTTCTAGTATTTTGAGAGTCTGATGATAATAAATCAAAATGATTATGACTACACCAGATAAGATCAAACACCTTTATTGGCGTGCAGGTTTTGGGCAGACACTCCAAGAATGGAAAGCGAGTGAAAACAAAACGCTTGCTCAATGTATCAATCATCTTTTTGTGGAAGCAAAATCAACAACACAACTTCCTGGAGAAGAACTTTATACTCTAAATTTAGCCAAGAAAAAAAATCTGACTCCCAATCAACGGAAGCAGTTAAGAAAAAAATCAAGACAATTAATCGCAAAGCAAAATTCCGATTGGATCATCCGTATGGGCAATCCAAAAGAAAGTCCTTTCTTAGAAAAAATGTCTTTATTTTGGCATGGTCATTTTGCCTGTACCAGTAAAACTCCACGACCTGCTTTTCAGCAATTGATAACCATTAGAAAGTATGCCTTAGGTAATTTCAAAGATCTTGTTTTGGCAATGGCTAAAGATCCTTCCATGATTCGTTTTCTAAATAATCAGCAAAATAAAAAGAACAGTCCTAATGAAAATTTTGCTCGAGAGTTGATGGAATTATTCACGATTGGTCGAGGAAATTATAGTGAAGAAGATATCAAAGCCGCTGCCCGTGCTTTTACTGGATGGTCAAGTAATCTACAAGGAGAATTCGTTTTTAGAAAAAGGCAACATGATTTTGGAATGAAAAAATTCATGGGACAAAAAGGTAATTTTAATGGCGATGATATCATCAATATTATTTTAGATCAAAAGGAAACGGCTCTTTTTATTACTTCAAAAATTTATCGTTTTTTCGTCAACGAAAAAATCAATCCAACGCATGTTCAACATCTAGCTAAGGTCTTCTATCAATCTCAATATGATATAGAAAAATTAATGCGAGCCATTTTTGAAAGTGATTGGTTTTATGATTTAGAAAACGTTGGGAATAAAATAAAATCGCCCGTAGAATTGATCGCTGGAATGGTGCGTCAATTAGACGTTACCTTTAAGGATCCCTTGAAAATTGTTTTTATACAAAAAGCCTTGGGACAAATATTATTCAATCCTCCAAATGTGGCCGGTTGGGCTGGTGGTAAATCTTGGATAGATAATTCTACCTTGATGCTTCGCCTCAATCTAATTAATTTTTTATTTTTAGCATCTAACATAAATTTCAAATTAAAAGAAGAATTCGAAGCTAGAAAGAAAAATAAAATAGTTAGAAAAATTGAAGCTAACGTGGATATCCAAGCCATCGTTAGCACTTTTAAAAAACATTCGTTCGAACAAATTTTTGACGGGCTCAATGCTTTTCTATTACAGGCAAAGCCTAAGCAACAACAAGCATTATTTGATGAATTTGTAGTCAAAAACAGTAAAGAAGATTACGTTAAATCTATGATGATTCGTCTACTTAGTCTTCCTGAATATCAAATGTGTTAGTAATATTTTAAGCTTCACTACATTACATTTTTTACAAAAAAATATTAAACAACTCATCATATGGAACGCAGGAAATTTTTAAAAAACTCCGCTTTAGCCTCTACTGCTTTGATGGTTCCGTCTTTTTTGAAAGGATCTGTCCACAACAATACATCTAGAAGTCGATCTGGAAAAATATTGGTCGTCGTACAACTCTCTGGAGGAAACGATGGATTAAACACAGTGATTCCACATGGCAATGATATTTATTATAAAAGTCGGCCAACTTTGGCTATTCCTAAACAAAAAGTCATTAAGCTAAATGATGAACTCGGTTGGAATCCAAATCTAGCTGCACTTCGTTCTGTCTATGATCAAGGTCAAATGAGTATTATCAATAGTGTCGGATATCCCAATCCAGATCGATCACATTTCCGATCAATGGACATTTGGCATACCGCTAGTGACAGTTCAGAATTTCTTTCTAGTGGATGGATTGGACGATATCTCGACAATCATTGTAGCGGCTGCGATATTCCTCACTATGCCTTGGAGATGGACGATACATTGACCCTAGCGTTAAAAGGTATTGAAAGATCTGGTTTTGCTGTTGGCAATCTCAATCAATTGAAAAAAACGAATGACAATTTATTTTTAAAAGCTTTAGGACAACAAGCACATCAAGAAGAAGAAAACGTTGCTTACTTGTACAAGACCATGATTGATACCCAATCTTCTGCCAATTATTTACATAAAAAATCTAGAGTGCATAAAAGTAAAATCAATTATCCTATAAATGGTTTTGCAAAAGACTTAAAGCAGATTTCAGAATTGATAACAGCCGACACCGACACACGTATTTATTATGTTACATTAAGTGGTTTCGACACCCATGCCAATCAACTCAACCAACAAGGTCGCTTGCTGAAACAATATGCTGAAGCCATGTCTGTTTTCATCAAAGACTTAAAACAAAATAATTTACTTGATGATACTTTGATCATGACCTTCTCTGAATTTGGCCGAAGAGTCAAACAAAACGGGAGTCGAGGTACCGATCATGGAACGGCCAACAATGTATTTTTGATGGGAGGTAATCTTCGCAATAAGGGATTTTATAATGATGCTCCAGACTTGGTCAATCTTGATAAAGGTGACTTGAAATTTCAAATAGATTTTAGAAATATTTATGCAAATATTTTAGAGGATTGGTTGGGAGCAAAAACTTCTGGGATATTAAAAACAAGTGATAAGGTAAAAGTGATTTAATCAGTGCCGTGCTAACTTAAACATTTTCGCCTTGAGCGAATCAACAACTACCCAAAAAGCACAAAGAACCAATAGGACATTACCAAGCAATACTAATTGAAGGTTCTTCTAAAACTGGTCGAAAAGTAGCTGGTGTGATCGTCATGGCTTTCAACTCTTCCATTGATCCTGCGAAAACGTTGAAGTCGACAAAACCATCAATGCCCTCTAATTGTCCACGATCACCATATTGCCAAAATTGCCATTTTTGTTGGCCCTTAAGTCTTGGGTAATGGTCGCTATATCTCGCAATCCATATCGGATAATCTGAAAAATGAGTGGCTAAATGTTTTTGATAATATTTAAGGTTGGTATAAATGATCGGCCGGATTTGATATTGAGTTTCAACGATCGACAACCACTTTTTTAACCCAGCTATCAATTCCTTTTCAGAAACGCCATCCATCACTTCTATATCTAATACCGGAGGTAAGTCGCCTTTCTCCAAATTCACTTGTTGAATAAAATGCAAGGCTTGAGTTGTTGCGGAAATCGTGGGTCTAAAAAAATGATAAGCTCCTCTATAAATCCCAACTTCTTTTAAGCTATTCCAATTAGTAGCAAATAAACTATCTTGCATGGTTTCTCCTTCAGAGGCTTTCACAAAAGCAAAACTGATATTTTGCTGAGCTACTTTGGTCCAATCAATATCTGCTTGATAGTGAGAAACGTCAATACCATGTACTTCATAGCGATCCATTCTTTCCGTAACAGGATTACAGGAAAAAAATAAAATACCCACTAAAAGTAAAAGGACGATATTTCTCATAATTACATTTAGCTAATGTCACTCACTTCTATTATAATAACGATAGAATCTTGAAAAGAGATGCTAAATCATCCATCTTTTTCAAATTTTATACTATTGACGACAGATTCCATGTCTCTAAAAGGCATTGAATCTGGTCTTTGCAACCAATTTTTTGGGGACCATTCGCCTGATTGATCTACGATGTGTACAATATAGGCATGACGTGATTGACTAGATCGATTGGCATAACTCGCATGAATCACTTCTCCATGTATCAAAACTAAAGCACCTTTTTTCACTTCTACAGGAATCAATTCATCTTCAGGCCAAATCACTCTTTCTGCAGTAGTATCAACAAATTCTGTTCCCGTATTTTCTTTATTTCTAACAAATTGATTTTGTAAGGGGTAATCTCGATGAGATCCAGGAATCATACATAGACATCCATTTTGAGTCGTCGCATCTTCTAGTGCAATCCAAGCACCTACACAGGATAAGGGATTGGTATAAATAAAAGTACTATCTGTATGCGCGTTTACTTTTGCTCCAATATTCGGTTGTTTGAAAATATATTGACTTTGAACAATTGCTGGACGATTTAAACCACATTCTTTTATGATATTGTAAAGATCTTTTCGATAAGAAAATTGCTCAAAAATAGGTTTTAGATCATGCATCGCATGACCAATTTTATTAATCGCCAACTCTTTTGCTACCTTAAGATCCCCTTTAGCATCAAAAGCTTCTTCTTCAAAAAAACAACGAATTTTATCCCCACTTTCCAAAAAGTAAGTATCCATATGTTGAGATTGATCTTCAGTAGTAAAAATTCGAATTTGCTCCATATCGAAGTCTTCAATTACTTGAGCAGCTTCTTTTTGAAGGTCTTGAATTTCTTCTCCTGATGCAAAGTTATCAATAACTAAATAACCATTCTGATGGTAAAAATCAATTTGCGCCGAGGAAAGATAATTCATGTTTTTCTTGTTGATCATCCTTGTAGTTGTGGACGTGATAAAATAAATCTTAATAAATTTAGTGAATATTTAGTTTTAAACCAATCTGATTGATCGTTTTAAAAGTATCTTGCGAGCGACTTTATAACTAAAAAATACATTATTGTATGCCGAATCTTCGACAACTTTTTCTAGCCCATCTTGCACCAACAAGTGAATTTCCATTAATGATTGAAATTGAGAGAGGCAAAGGCGTTTATTTATATGATCCGAAAGGCAAAGCTTATCTGGATTTAATTTCGGGGATTGGGGTCAGTGGGTTGGGACATTGTCATCCTTTGATCGTGGAGGCCATCCAAAAGCAATCAGAGCGATATTTACATACCATGGTTTATGGGGAATATGTTATGAGTCCACAAGTTGAACTAGCTACTTTATTGGCGAAAGTTTTACCCGATCCATTGGATAGTGTATACTTCGTCAATTCTGGAACTGAAGCAACTGAAGGTGCCATGAAATTGGCGAAACGATATACTGGAAGATCAGAAATTATTTCTTGCTACAAAGCTTATCATGGAAGTACGCAAGGGGCGGCAAGTTTGATGAGTGATCCTTATTTTACACAAGCTTATCGTCCACTTCTACCAGGCATCAGTCATATCGATTTTAATTGCGATTTTTGTTTACACAAAATCACTAAAAAAACGGCTGCCGTCATTGTCGAAACGGTACAAGGTGAATGGGGTGTACGTCCACCAATTAATGATTATCTAAAAAAATTACGCGCGCGTTGCACTGAAACAGGTACCTTATTAATCCTCGATGAAATTCAAGCTGGCTATGGCCGAACAGGTTCTCTTTTTGCTTTTGAGCAATATGGAATCGTTCCTGATATTTTATTACTAGCCAAAGGAATGGGCGGAGGAATGCCTATTGGAGCTTTTGTTGCTACCAAAAAAATCATGCAAGTATTTTCTGTAAACCCATTGTTAGGACATATCACTACTTTTGGTGGACATCCGGTTAGTTGTGCGGCTGCATTAGCGACTTTACAACATTTATTGGAAAGTGATTACATTTCAAAAGTAAAAGAGAAAGAAGCTTTATTTAAAAAATTACTGGTGCATCCATCTATTATTGACGTACGAAGTGCAGGGCTGATGATGGCTGTTGAACTACGCGATTTTGATTTTGTACAAGCGGTGATAAAAGATTGTTTGGAGGAAGGCTTGATCATTGACTGGTTTTTATTTAATGATCGTTCATTGCGAATTGCTCCTCCTTTGATTATCACCGCATCTGAAATTGAACACGCTTGTACTATTATTTTAAAAGCGATTGATCGAAATAAAAAAGAAGCAATTAAAACCTCACCTTAGTCAATTCAATGTCAAAGTAAAGGTATCAACTCCTTATAAAAACTACTCCCTAACAATATTTTTGTAACTTGTCGTTTTATTTAATCCTCAGAATATAACCTAACAATTACAGATTACTACGAAATGAAGTCAGCGATACTACTATTTTCTATTTTTTTATTCCCACTCATTTTTTTACAAGCTCAAAGCAAAATTCATTTTAACAAAAAAGAAACCATCATAAGCGTTGATTCAGACAAAAATTCATTCACTGAATCTATTACGCGCTTTGGTCAATGCGAAGCCAATGCGCTTAATAATAGACGTATTTACTTCGGGGAATTAGCCAATATTTCGAATATAAATGCAAGGTATCGCTTATCGGGTAAATGGAAAAAAATCAAAAAAAAGAATCTAGTAACACAATCTGTTTTAACCAGTTCCTTTTATGATGGATTACAAAAAACGGTCATTCCATTTCCTAAACAATCTCAAAATTACACCTTTGAATATAGCTATAAAAAAACGACTAGCGAATTGATTTTTTTAAGCTTGCTTGATTTTAGAGGACTCAATCAAACAGATACTTTCATCTATAAAATCATTCTACCTAAATCACTTAAATGACATTACAACATAGAAGAGTCTTTAAAGTCAACTAATCTCATTAGTCTTAGACAAGAAGAAGGATCTAATAATCATGTTTATCATTTTTCGGCTACACCTCATAAGGATAGTCTATACCAGGATAATATTTCTCCTTGGATTCGTATCATGGTTGTCCCTTCAGGAATTATTCCTTTTGATCATTATAATGATTGGTACTATGATTTGATACAGCCTAATATTATTTTAAATACCGAAATAAAACAAACCATTAAAGAAGAGATAAAAAACGATTCAACTGATTTAGATCGAATTAAAACTGTATTTGATTTAGTCAAAAATCGTATCCATTATATTGCTATTGAAAATGGGATAGGTGCGGTGATGCCTAGACCAGTTAACCAAACTTGGCTAAACCGACAAGGAGATTGTAAAGATATGAGTGCAC
Source organism: uncultured Saprospiraceae bacterium (assembly GCA_964441245.1). Taxonomy (GTDB): domain Bacteria; phylum Bacteroidota; class Bacteroidia; order Chitinophagales; family Saprospiraceae; genus JALZUU01. The sequence continues at coordinate 10,513 of CAYTVR010000133.1, forward strand.
TATTATATGCTGCACTACAATCTATTGGCTATGATGCAAAGTTGGCACTATCTGCTACGATTGGACATTCTTTTGATTTAGATTTTTCTAGCTTGGCCTCAGCTAATCATGCCATTTGTGTCGTTGATTTTGGAGGAAAAAGATATTATTTGGACGCTACGGAAGATGCAGGATTTTTTGATTATCCTAGCAGACAAATTCAGGGGAAAAACATTTTGATCATTGATGATAAAGAAGGACAATTGGTCAATGTACCAAAAATAAGTGCTAAACAAAATAAAGTCATTCATCAGTTGCATTATCAAAAAAAAGGAAATGGTTTGATAGGGACTGTAGAAAATAAATATTTTGGCTTAAGTCAAATTCCATTTCGAGATGCACAAAAAAAAATCGGTAAAGAAAGGCTGCAAAATCGTTTAGAAAAACACTTAAATATTGGTGCCACTAATTTGAATTATCAAGATATAAACCTATCTCTTTTAGATAGCACTTGCCAAATTAATGCTGCTCTTTATACCGAAAGAAATTTTACGACTATCAACAAAAAGACTTATCTTTCCTTAGCTTTTCTTCCTTATCCTCATCGACAAGAAGTTGGCAAAAAAGTTCTTGAAAAAGAATTTTATGATACTCAATATCATCAATACAATATTGAAATTAATTTAGGTCAACCAATTCAATCAAAAAAATTTAAACCAATCCATTTATCAGAAATGGGTATTGAATTTCACTTTTCAATTACCCAACCAACTGATCAAATCATCAAAGTCAGTTATCAATATATTAATGACAATCTATTATTAAAAGATGAAAGCCTTGTAGCTTTTCGTAAAATCGACCTCCTTATTCAACAAGTTTTCAACAAATCAATAATCTATGAAATCGACCATTAAAAATATATTTTTTCTTCTTCTTTTTTGGCTTTTATCTGCTACTTCGCTTTCAGCTCAAAAAAATTATAAATGGGATCCTCCGGTACCAAGCGTTGCTATTCCTGAAGCGTTTAAAACAGCAGATGCTGTCATCATTAGTAATTATGAAAATCGACAAACTTATTTTGAAGAGTATCGATTCTTTAGCCAAAATATTATCAAACGCAGAATTAAAATTTTGACCGAGTTAGGACTTGAAAAATATGGTCGAATCTTTTTACCTAAAAAACCAGAATTATTTATTTCCATCTTAGATGCTCGAACCATTAAAAAAGACGGAACCATTATAGACCTTGATCCCAAAAAGGATATTAACTCAATAGAGTTAACAGAGGAAGATGATTTTTTAAATAGAACTAAATATCAAGTTTTTTCAATTCCTGGTCTTGAGGTTGGAGATGAATTCGAAATGGTTTGCATCCATGAAGGCTATGGTCTAGAACGAGGAGCGACGGTGGTCTTACATGATTTCATTCCTGTTTTAGAAAGCAAATTTACTATTGAAACGGGTGATAAAAGAATTATTATCATGGCAGCTAATCGAAATCAAATGCCAAAACCTGAAGTTAAAAATAATCTCAATAGTATTGTTTTTACATGGAAAGCCAATAACCTCCCAGGACTCATAGAAGAGCGAGGAAATATTTCTGCCAAGACTTTGCCTCATTTTATCTATGAACTTAATTTTGATCGATTGTATCGAGATGCCGCACCACCCAATATTGAAAACTGGCGCGACTTACTTCTTTATATCAACAAACAATATTTTGATGTTAGAATTCGCAAAAAAAAGAAATTTAAAGAAACCTATGCCAAGATAATCAGCACCGCAAAAAGTGATTCTAAATTTGATCAACTCAATGCCATACAAAAATATCTGAACGAAGTACAACTCATAACCATTCCTAAAAAAGAAGAAGGAGAAGGTATTGAGTATTTTCTTGAAAAAAAGAAAGCAGATTATAATACCCTAATCAAAATGTACAAAAGCTTACTTTCAAACTTAGGAGTGACTTATCAAATAGCCGCAGGTCGATCAAAATTTCAGGGAGCAATTGATCTTGAATTTCCAACTTACGTTCAAATTACAGACTTCTTATTTGTTGTCGAAGAAAACGATAACTCCCATGTTTTACCTTTAAAAACAAAATCAACATCTTATGGTATCAATGAAATACCTCTAGACTTAACAGGTACGGATATATATCTAATCCATCCAAATGAAAAAACTTCTTTTAGAATGATCAGCCTTCCCAAGCCTAATCATAAAAAAAATGTCCGATTACATAAAATTAAGGGAAAGGTCAAATTAAAAGAAAAAACACTCAGCTATCTTTCTGAAACAACATTCGGTGGAGCTTTTTCTACTTTAAATAGAAGCCGACATTATCGACTCGAAAATCAGCTTCAAAAGTATGGTGAAGAACAATTAGAAAAACAAAACATCGCCCTTTTAGATTCTATTTCATTATCCAGTAAACCGACTCAATTCCCTTATCGATATAAATTAACTCAACAATATCAAACGAAGCAACAAATCTCAGAGCTAGAGAAAAATGTTTATAACATATCTTTAGAGAATTTTCTAGAGCATACGATTCAACAAGTAAATGAAAATCGACTATTAGATTATTATCCATCGTATACTTACACGGATGCTTTTAGTTATTATTTAGAATTTGACCACGCGGTAAAACTCAATAATAAAGAAAATTTAGATCGTGTTATCTCTAATGATTTGGGATCTTTTACGATGAGTATTAATCAGTCAACACCCAATTTAATTCTCATTAGATCAAAGTATATTCTTAAAGCAACTCACATTCCTGTTTCAAAAATTCCTGATCTAATTTCACTCAATAAGGCAGCCATAGATGCCGATAATCAAGGAATTATTATCTCAGTTGAAGATTAAAATAAAACCGACTTAAAAGCACCTAATATTCCGATTTTCTTGAATTTGACTAGATACTTTAAAGATAAGTTTTATGCAAGTAGCTAGGTGATGATGATCGCTTAACTACTTTTTGCTTCTCCATACATCCATTTTATGTTAAAAAAATATTAATCCTCTTCATTTGCGTTCAAATTCCGCCAGTTTATAAGTCATAAAGAGAAAGATTTGTCCATTTAAGCAAATGAAACATCTATTCCTTATTTTTGAGGACAGTTATCTCACAATAATTTCCGCATTGGATTCATTATTATTCAAAGAAAAAAGATTCAAACCAAAATTAAGGCCTATTAAAACTTAATTTTAAATCATTGTAGACATATGAAAAAACTAGTGCTTTTATCCACCCTTTTATTTTTCTACTTCAACGTCTTTGCAAGTACGACTAATGCTCTAAATATTAATAAAGAATTAACCGCACTATTTTCTAGCTTAGAAAAAAAATTAGAAAATGTAAAAGGAACAAAAGTTTCTGCCGCTAAGGCAAATAAAAAAAATGCTAGTGTTTTTGAAACGACTCTAGAGTTGGACTACAATTCGGCTTATATCGTCATAGAAAATAATGGCATTCGTTACCATCAAACCATGTTAGAAGGTGAATCGGATAAACTTTCCTTGGTGGAAGAGCTAGAAAATTATCAAGGTGATTATTCCGTATTAGTCATCAATAATGATGAAAAAAATCTAGTTTATAAAATAAAAAGTGGTCGGAAAAATATAGGCTTCTTACAATTTAAACCCAATGGCCGAGGATGGCACTTATTAAGTTTTGTCGCATTAGCTGAAAATAGTTTTAAAAGTAATTTAGAACTAATCCTCAATTCCGGAGTAGGTGATTTCGCAGGCTTAAAAGGTACTTTAAAAAAAGATAGTGGCGAAGGCATCGTGAGATACCATTGTAATTTAAAAGTTTTAGGCGCCAATGAAACTGAATTTGTTGACATTCAAGATGGAAAAATTTACCAGATCCTAGGCATCTATCAAACCCTTCCTTTCTCTGCGTTAAAAGCACAGGTTGAAAAAATCAATTCTTTTAGTAATAATTTTCAAATCGTCGATCGAGGAGAAGAAGGCAATACTTATAAAATTTATCTCAATGCCAATCAAACCGATTATATCATTGAAGTAAGAAATTCAAATGGAAATGGTTTGTTATCTGTTTTAAAAGATAGACAAAACAGTACCGCAACACCTATTGCCGATACGCCCGTTTCAAACAACAACAACAACAACAACAACAACAACACCCCAGCATCTACTCCTTCAAAACCGAACAAACCAATCAATACTCCCATATCAGATATATCGGAAGAGACAAGCGAGCCCCAAATGGACACACCAACAAGGATAGAAGAAACTAAAGAAATGGGCATCTATCAATTCCCTGGACCAGATTCGAAAATGGGTTGTTATGTTGGCGAAGTTGACAATGGTAAAAGACATGGAAAAGGAATTTTTACGATTGCCAATGGAACACAATGGGAAGGTGAATGGGAAAATGACCAACTCGTTGGAACGGTCAAAATGAGAGATCATAAAGGTGGAGAATATGAAGGGATCATTAAAAATTATCAAAAAAACGGTTTTGGAAAATACACCTGGAAAACAACTGGAAATAGATATGAAGGAACATGGAAAAACGATAAAAGAGCTGGAAAAGGAAAGTTTTTTGATACTAAAAGAAATCGAAAATTTGAAGGGATGTTCGTCAACAGTAGAATGCAGGGCAAAGGTACTTGGTATTATGATGATGGCAGTTCTTTATCCGGAAAATTTGAACAAGGTAAAAAGGTCGGCACCTTCACCATTTCAACTCCTGATGGTCAAACACAACAATGTGAATTTATCGGTGGAAAAGTCAATAGTAAGGAGCCTATTCGCCTAGTCGAAAAATATGGTTCTATCGAAGTCGCTTATATCAAAGGTTTAAAACACGGCCCAGCTATTGTCGTTTACAATGATGGAACGATAGAAGAAAGAACCTATCAATATGACAAGCTCAATGGCCCAGTCGTTTGTACCTATCCAGATGGTGAAATACAAGAATTGGAATATGCTAGAAACAAACTATTGAGCAAAGGTGAGCTAAAAATGCGTTTTCCATCAGGTGTTTATGAAGGAAAGTTTAAAGATGGATTGAGAAATGGAGGCGGTTCTCTTTTTTATGACAATGGGATGGTAGAAGATGGAAGCTACGTGGAGGATAAAAAAAATGGCGTCTTCACAATCGTTGGTGTGGATGGGGAAATACAAATGCTCAATTATAAATCAGGCGTTCTGCAAACCTCTGGAAAAGTACGTATTCCAAATGAGCTAGGTTATTTTCAAGGGATTCTTGAAAAAGGAAAAAAACAAGGAAAAGGTAAATTCGTTTTTCTTAATGGAAATATCCTAGAAGGCAGTTGGGAAAATGATTTGAAATCAGGAGGCTTCAGACAGACATTTGCAGATGGAACAGTAGCTCTAATGTTATTTGAAAAAGATCGACTTCTATCAAGCTCCATGGCCCGAAAGAAAAACGAAGGTTGCGAGCTTGGATTAGTGGAAATAAAACCAACTTCCGACGTCGAAATTGTGGAAGAAGAAACACCTGTTAGTCCACCACAGAAAGAGGTGGTAGAAGAAGTAGATGCAGGACCAAGTGCTGTAGATCAATTCATTGAAAATTTTAAAAAAATCGGTAAACAAAGAGGCTACAAACTCGTCCAACAACTAAAAGATAAAAAAGTAAATGAAGACTCTGCGATGATCTTACCGACCTCATTTAGAAAAGGAAAAGAATATCTGTTTGTTGCTGTTTTTGAAGACTGCGAAAAATGCGAAATTCTATTAGGCCGAGGTGATCCAGATGATTATGATTTGAAAAAACCACAAGTCAAACATGAAGAAACCTTCACTTATGCCGTCTATTCTTTTGTGACTTCCAAGTCAAATTCCAATGCCATTTGGGCTTTTCCCGAAGACGTAACTAAAAATGGGAAAGTATTGTTATTCGAACGAAATCGGAAATAAAATAATAGAACACAGATTGGACGGATTGCACTGGTTTTCGCGGATTTTCCCACAGTCTAAGGACACGTTCAGAGGGAAAATCTGTGTTCATCCGCGTAATCCATCAAACCTGTGTTCTATTGCGATTACCTGATTCTGTAAAAAGAAAAAGATCTTTTCTGCCTCAGACATAAGGTCGAACTCTCTAACCAACAATAAATGGCTTGTTCAATAATCATTCAACCGCTTTTTCAATTTCCGCCCTCGCCTCATCGCTCTTAAAAAAAGAAAAAGAAACAGTCCACCAATTCCGAAACTATAGTTCAATAATTTTTCTTCTCCATTTGTGTAAAACAAAAAAACAAACCCCGCTGAAGCAATAATAAAAATAGAAAAAATCAATTGTTGTCCTAGAGCATAATACAACTGACTTCTCAAATCGCTTCCACTGACTTTAATTTCTAATTCCCCTTTTTTGGCTTTTTTCAGCACCTTTTGCACTTCGACCGGAAGCGTCAATACATTCGTCAATGTTTTTTGAACCAAGTCTTTAACGTAATTCAGCAAGTCTCCTTTTTCTCCTAACATAAACTCCTGGAAATAAGGTTTCACCACTTCCAAGGGATTCATTTGCGAATCCAATGTATTGCAAACACCAGCAAGCAAAGTCACCATTCGATTAAGTAACACATAATCTTTCGGAACTTGTACCACGTCCATTATTTGTTGAATCCCCACTTCCGAAATCAAATTAAATAAGCTCGTTTCAAAAGGATTGACCTTGATGTCTTTTAGACTTAAGCCATCAAACTGTACTTCATTTTGAAGAAAATTGCGAAAAGCATCTACTGCTTTTTCAGCAATTTCTTCCGCTACTTTTCCATCTGCCAAGAAGCCCAACTTTTTCATCACCGCAATAATCTTATCCTGATCATTATTGACCACTGCATCAATCAATTCTAAAATCCCCGTGCGCATCATGGGTTGAAGTGTCGCTACTGCACCAAAATCTAATAACACAATCGTCCCATCTTCTTGTACCAAAATATTTCCCGGATGTGGATCTGCATGATAAATACCATCTTTAAATAGCATTTGACAAAAAGCATGTACCAAGCGATTTCCTAAATTATGTCGATCGATTCCCCAGGCATCCAACTGTTCCGTATTACTGATTTTTACGCCTTCGCAAAAAGTAGTAGTCATCACTCGCTTACCCGAAAACTCTGGATATACTTTGGGAATGATCAATTTGTTTTCATCTTTTAAATTTTCTCGAATAATATTTGCAGAGCGAGCTTCCATCGTAAAATCTAATTCCTCCTCAATCATTTGACGAACTTGCGTATAAGCATGTTCCATTCCTTTGATTTTATAAAACCGAGAAAAAATCCGAATCAAACGTTCCATGACATTTAAATCCACGTCCGCAATTTTTTCAATATTGTTATGTTGGATCTTCACCACGACTTCTGTCCCATCATTTAAAGTCGCTCGATGTGTTTGTCCAATAGAGGCGGCCGCCAGTGGCGTTTCATTAAAGGTGGCAAATATCTCTAATGGCTTTTTTCCTAAAGATTTGATGATACTTTCTTCAATTTCTTGAAATGGTCTCGCTGGAATTTGATCCTGCAAAACTTCAAGATGTTGATACAAGGATTCCGGTAAAAGATTAGTAAGGTTAGAAAGTAACTGTCCAACTTTTATAAACAGTCCTTGTAATTTAACGATTGTTTTTTTGACTCGTTCCGCATTTTTAAGATGAAGGTTAGCAATCCTTTTTTCATAATAGGTTTTCCCAAATATTTTTCCCGCAAGGTATAATTTTAGGTAACTAAACATTACAACGATCGCCGTCCCATAAGCAACACGTATCCGATAAAAACGAGAATAGATTTTTTTATTGGACATAGTTTCGCTTTTAATTTTTCTTTTTTTTAAACTGGCCTGATAAAAATTATGGGTTGAAATTGACTTCAGGTTTTAATTATATTTTATCACTCAGGCGGTAAAGTTATTTATTCTTCCCTCCTAATTAAGAACAAGTGAATGTTTTTTTTGTTTTTTCTTAAAACTCGTATTTCATCATGATATGTAAGTTCGAGTCTAAATTCAAGCGCTGCTTGACGAAGTCAAAGAGGCATTGCCAAAGAAATTTTTTCTTCTATTTTTTATTCAATTGAAAT
>CAYTVR010000134.1:0-18520 GCA_964441245.1 uncultured Saprospiraceae bacterium
GAATTCATTGATAATGAAATGGATGGAAATGGAAGTATTATTTTTGTCAATCGCGAAAAATATACTGGTGAATGGCGAATGGGAGTAGCTGATGGAGAAGGTACTTATACGTATAATGATGGCCGTAAATTTGTTGGCCATTATAAGAAAGGAAATCGTCATGGAGAAGGAATTGTCGCTTGGGAAAGCGGAGAAGTTTTCGTTGGCAACTGGAAGAAAAATAAAATTGAAGGAGAGGGAGTTTATAAATTTACCAATGGCGATCAATATGTTTGTGAATGGAAAAAAGGAAAAGCATTGGGAGAATTTATTTATAAATTTAACAAAAATGATCAATTAAAAGGAACTATTGATGAAATTGAAATTGCACTGTTAAAAGGTGGAGTTGACAAGATGCAATCAATTGAACCAAACCTTGGTTTTGTTAACTATGCTATGGGTATGGAATACCAGACTATCGGTGCAAGTGAGTTAGCTGAAGATAGCTTTAAAACGGCTTCTGATTATTTACCAATGACCTCTTTTTATAAAGAAGTGATCAAAAAAGAAATGGCCCAAATTGTTGACCAAAAGAAAGGGAAAGGATAGTTTTTAAAGACTTCTTAGTCTTTAAAGCCCAGCATTATTGCGATAATAATGCTGGGCTTTTTGTATGAAAAAACATACGGAATAAATGAAAATGTGACTTGCTTGTGGTATAGAATTTGCAGTAAAATAGTTCAGGTTTCTCTTTTATCCCTCAATTAAAATACGTCCTCCCTAACCAAAGAAATAGGAAGACTTTAGTCTTTAACTAACAATGTGAATTCTTACAGAATATTTTAATTGTGTCTATGAAAAAATCCATTTTTATTCATCTTTGCGGCCTTCTGTTTTATGTAAATACAAATCTATTTGCACAAGATATACACTTGTCGCATATACATGCGTCACCAACATTGTTGAACCCCGCATTGACTGGCCTATTTGGTGAAGGAGATATGCGATTTATTGTCAATGCTCGATCTCAATGGCAAACAGTGACTAATGCCTACAAGACAGTAGCGGGATCTATGGATATGAAACTTTTAAATTTAAGAGATAGAAGCATACTTGGTGGAGGAATTCAATTTTACGCAGATAAGGCAGGTGATCTTGGATTGTCAAAAACATCTATTGGATTTACCCTCTCTATGTTAAAGTCATTGGATCGTCGAGGGAATTCTTATATCGGATTTGGAATCAAAACAACTCGGGTCAGTTATGGAATTGACTATTCAAAAATGGTAGGAGTTGACATAGAGCCGATTATTCAAAATGGTGATGCTCCTGATAATTTTAATTTCATGGATATTACTGCCGGTTTGACTTATTCTTATACTTTTGATCCATTTAGTTCTATTTATTTTGGCCTGTCTGCTTTTCATCTCAATGAGCCCAATACCTCTTTTTTTAATCGCGCTGAAGAAGGTGGAATTTCTTCTGATTTTTATGAACTAGAAAAATTGTATCGAAAAGTTGTTTTTCACGGAGGTGGAAATATTAGGATGGCAAAATATCTGACGGCAATGCCAAGTTTTATTTTTATGGATCAAGGCCCACATCGAGAAATTAGTGCAGGGACCTTTATCAAATTTATGAAAAGTGCTTCTTTCCGAAAATCTGAAAATTCATTTTATCTTGGAGCATGGTTCAGATGGTATATGGAAAATGACTTGAGAGGAACTGATGCTATGATTGTTGCCATCAGGGCCGATATCAAAAGTACGTTTATCACTTTTTCTTTTGATGTAAATATTTCTACCTTAAGTAGAGCCAGTTATGGCTTAGGAGGCCCAGAAGTTTCCGTTATCCATATTCTCGGATTATCACATAATCGACATAAAAGTAGAAAAGTGAAGTGTCCTATTTTTTAAACCAACCTTTAGCCAAAGTCTCTTGACAAAAAATTATTGATTCTATATTATTGACTTAGGAATGTTGACAAAATAGATTCAGAATTTATCTTGATCTTTTGCTCCTACTCTGCGTTGACAAAATCCTCATCTGTACGGACTCCGGTTTTACCGCCTTGATTAGAATCAAAATTTCTAACCTGAATTTTCTGAATCTATTTAATCGCCATTCCTTTTTTTACATTAAAGAACTTTTTTTAATAAACTTTAATGCCTCTTTCTTCTGATTTTTATCAAAATTTTCCACGCCTAACTTCCTTTATCGAAGCCTTGAAAAGAGAGAATTATCATCCAGTTCCTGTTGATTGGTCCATAGCGCTGACCGATGTAGTCAATTCAATACAAGCTATTGAAAAAGGAGATTACAAGGAATAAGCTAAGAACATTAGATGAGAAACCTAGGAACTAGACATGAACTCATGCTTTTAACCTTCTTCTCTCCCTTTCTATAACCTTTGATTTTAATCAAAACTAATCTTATCTTCACACAACTAATTTTGGTGAAAATTTTATACCATACCAATCATTATCAAAATGAGTAAAGTGAAAAAAAAGGAAAAAATAATCCAAGCAACTGGAGGTGATTATATTTCAATTAAAGCCTTTCAAGACCATGTGTCTCGAAATAAAAGCCCTTATTCAGTTAATTTTAGCTTCCGTCCTTTTTTTAATGGACTGAGAGAAGACGAGGCTTTTAATACCTTGAGTCAATCTGGAATGATGATGGACATCATGAATGATTTTGAAAAGAAACTAAGCTCAATTACGCTGCAAGAAACCCTTGCAAATCAAGACAAAACACTTTCTGGAATCTTATCATTACTTTTTCCAGCTTTATTTTTTAGAGGTCAAATTGGCTTTGTAGGTACGCCAATTACTAAAAAACTTTTTTTCCTTTCGCCAGAAATGGAAACCTTATTTGCATTAGAAGATTGGGAAGTGAAATTACCAGAATTATATGCAGAAAACATGATCCATCGGTTTGTTTTAGAAGCAGGAGGATTGATCTTGTCCAGATTATATGGCTACGAACTGCCACCGGTCTTTTTGGAAACTATCATTATTCAAAATAGAAAAACAAAACTCGAAAAACATTACAAGGTGAAAATCATCAGAGATTATATTGATGTAACGCCACTCAAACCACTTCAGGAATTAGATGACGAAAAAATTAATCAGCTTTTAAATGAATGGGATAATGTTGAACTTTGGCAAGAGTGTTTTCCATTTGATAATTTTCATTTTGAAGGATTAGTTATTGGCAGTTTTACAGATGTGACTGATGTTGGAATTTTATCTCAGTTAAAAGAAAATATAGTCTCAGGAGATAATACAGCCGTAGACGATGACTACCAATTTTTCACTCAAATGACTAGGTCTTACATGGGGATGTCCGATATAGAATTTGGGACAATTATAACACCTGTTACTTTTTTCGTAGAAGATGTCTCTTGGAGCTTATTGGGGAAGATGGATCAATCATTTGACCCTTTTTCAGATTCGTTTGAGGCTAATATTTATCAGAGTGTATTGGTAGAAGATAAGCCTATCGTTATTGATGATTTGCAAAAAATGAAAAATCAAGATCCTCTAATAAGCATTTTAGAAAAAAAAGGATTTCGAAGTTTATTATTAGCACCGCTTAAAAATTCTGCAGGAGAAGGAATCGGAGTATTTGAAATGGCAGATAAAAAACCTTTTCAGTTTACCTCTTTCACCTTAATGAAGATGGATGAATTTATCCAATTATTTGCAGTTGGAACTTCTAAATGGTTGGATGACATGAACAATATGGTCAATTTGTATATTCAAAAACAATACACTTCCATTCATCCTAGCGTCAAGTGGCGATTTGAAGAAGTGGCTCGTAAACATTTGTTTGTGGAAGCTTTTACAGGAAAAACAAGTGACTTGGAACCCATCGCTTTTCCTGATGTGTATCCACTTTATGGTCAAGCAGATATTGTCGGATCATCTCGCTTGCGCAATGAATCTATTCAGAGTGATTTGATTGACAACTTAGAAAGAATCAATGAAGTGATGAATGCCTGTCGGAAAATTATTGATTTTCAATTGTTGGACACTTACCTCACACAAACAGAAGGTATTTTAGCGCGACTAAAAAGAGGAGAATATGTCTCTAGTGACGAATCACAAATCGTTGACTTATTGACAAAAGAAGTTCATCCTTTATTACTTGAAATGCATCAGGAATTTAAAGATGCTCCCAAAGCTGTTTTGCAAAAATATTTTGATTATCTCGATCCGCGTTTAAATATTGTCTACCGTCGTAGAAAAGCCTATGAAGAATCAGTGAGTCGATTGAATAAAGAAATTTCTGATTTTGTAGAAAAGGAAAATACAGCAAAACAAAAAGTCCTTCCTCATTTTTTTGAAAAATATACCACAGATGGAGTCGAATATAATTTGTACATCGGCCAATCACTTTTACAAAACGGAAAATTCAGTTCCTACTTTCTAAAAGACTTTCGATTGTGGCAATTGATCATGATGTGTGAAATAACTCGTCTAGTTAAAAAACTTTCAAGCGAATTGGCTGTTCCCCTAACGACCGCTCAATTGATATTTGTTTACAACAATCCTTTAAGCATTCGATTTCATATGGAGGAAAAACAATTTGATGTAGATGGCGCATATAATGTTCGCTATGAAATTCTTAAAAAACGAATAGACAAAGCTTACATCAAAGGTACCAAAGAACGATTAACTGTCAGTGGTAAAATAGCCATCGTTTGGTTACAAGAAAGAGATCGAAAAGAATACATGGAATATTTAAAACATCTTATCAAAAAAGGATATATCAACGAAAATATTGAAGACCTAGTTTTAGAAAAACTACAAGGCGCAGATGGATTGAAAGCATTACGAATTGAAGTTGTATAATGATTGAATGATTGAATGTAAGAATTTTGAATGGCCCTCAATCGCGAAGCTCACGTAAGAAGGCCATTCAAAATTCAATTATTCACGCATTCAACATTAAGGCATCTTTAACAATCCTGTGATCGATTTGTGATACTTAAAAAATATTTTTGTGGTAAGAATGATTGAATAATTGAATGCAAGAATTTTGAATGGCCCTCAATCGCGAGTCAATCGTTCGAAGGCCATTCAAAATTCAATTATTCACGCATTCAACATTAAGGCATCTTTAACAATCCTGTGATCGATTTGTGATATTTAAAAAATATTTTTGTGGTAAGAATGATTGAATAACTGAATGCAAGAATTTTGAATGCCCTTCAAACGTGAACCTCACGTAAGAAGGCCATTCAAAATTCAATTATTCACGCATTCAATCATTGCCCCTCATTGTTTAAAATCAAAAATTATGATTAAGCACATCATTTTAATAAGTAGTTTTATCTCTTTGCTTTTGACAGCCTGTGGATCTTCTGATCGAAATTTAGCGAACAATACTACAGAAGTAAAAGCAGAAAAAGTAGTTTACAAAGACGGTTTAAATCCTAGAATTGCAGACTATATCAAAGGTAAAAATTACGATAAATATAAAGTCGCCACCTTTGCGGGCGGTTGTTTTTGGTGTACGGAAGCGGCCTTCGAACGTATCGAAGGAGTAGTAGATGTCATCAGTGGTTATTCTGGAGGACCTTCTGAGCATCCTACTTATAGGCAGATTGGGACTGGACGTACCGGACATGCCGAAGCTATTCAGATTTATTATGATCCTGGGGTAATTTCTTTTGAGATATTGTTAGATATTTTCTTTGTTGCCCACAATCCAACTCAATTAAATTATCAAGGACCAGACCATGGTACACAATATCGTTCTGCTGTTTTTTATCACAATGATACTCAAAAGCAATTGACAGAAGCAGCCATAAAAAAAGGAAATGATTCTGGAAAATTTGGCGATCCAATTGTAACGGAAGTCACTAAGTATGACGAATTTTGGGTGGCAGAAGCTTATCATCAAGATTACTATCCTAATAATCCACAAAACCCTTACGTACAAAGTGTAAGCCGTCCTAAAGTCGAAAAAGTAGAAAAATATTTCGGTGATCGCCTCAAAGCAAAGTATAAAAAATAATATCACTTAGGATCATGTTATCAATTATTGTTTTCATGATCCTAAGGTAAATTGTAATAGTATATCCCTTGCCTTCTTCTATGCTCAGAATGATAAAGTATTAGAAGAGTTTGATTTTTTGTTCTCCTAAGATTAAGAAGTCGATTTATTATCATCCTGAGTCACCCAATAGTCGAATCATTGTCCTCCTGAGCGACCAAAGGGAGTCGAAGGAAGACAATGGTAGAAGGCCATCCTATTTCGACCTTGTGGAGAAATCTTACTCCATTAAAAATACTGCATCATATTACTTCCAACAGATTTTTTTGTGAAAATAGTTGACCAATTTCATACTTTCCAAGGCCTTTTCTATTCCTAAAACTAGGGCAGAGATACTACTTTTAAAATATTTTTCATGCCAAAATAGAAAAGGGAAATTTTTATAATGATTGTGACGACTTACTCTTTTTTTTAATAACTATAGTAAACATTAGATAATTACCCTAGAAATGGATTCATGTGCTCATTTCACCGAAAATTGGGCACAAATTATTTTTCAATAAAAGTGATTTCACCTTTTTTTAAAGGTAAATGTATCTTTTGAAAGATAATGTTTTTTAATAAGATGGGTTTATCCGCGTCACAAAATTTATGTTTTTCAATTCTATAACAAGATATAGTGGCTTAGTCTTTGTATAAATGGTTAGCGTAGATTCCACTCAGGATTATACATTTTACTTCCGATCGAATTTTCCCTCTTTTGTGACTCCTCCATTTTGAGCCTCCCTAATTTAATATACATCAACCTAACAACACACAGCTTATAAAAAGAGTTTACACCATGAAATCCAAAGCCAATTTACTTAAGCTACTTAGCTTTTCTTTTCTTTTTCTAATGCCCTTTATCAGTAGTTCACAAGTCTTATCTTATAATGAAGACCTGACCGGTACCATTACTTCTTTGGGAGAAGTACATACGTATACCTTTTCAGGAACTGAAGGCGATGTCATCCTAATCCGAATGCGTGGTTATTCGCAAGGAGTAGATGGTTGTATCGAATTATTTGATCCTGCGGGTACAAGTATTGCTGCTGATTGTGATGATGGAGGAATTGTCGTCATCAAAGAATTTACGTTGCCATCAACAGGTACCTATACTTTAAAGGCCGAGGATGCGAACAGTAATGATACGGGAGATTATGGACTCTCTTTATCTGTTTTAAATGATCCAACTTTTGCTGTTGGAATTAATGATGGAGATGATTTATTTGAAACCTTATTACATCATGCACACGTCAATGAATATTCCTTTAAAGGAAAAGCTGGTGATGATATTTTGATTCAGATGCGAAGTGAGGTAAACAATCTGGAATCAGAGGTTCGTCTATATGCGCCTGATGGTACTCGATTGAAGAAAGGAGTAACTTCTGTTGGTTTGACTACGATCAAAAATGTGACCTTACCAGAAGATGGTACTTATATTATCATTGCCAATGATGGGAATGGAAATGATATAGGGAATTATGGCTTGTCTTTAGAAATTCTAAATGATTATTCCAACGCTGTTGAGGTTTCTTGTGGTATGAATTTTACCACTACGATAGAGCACGTAGCTGAGATGGACGCCTATAAATTTTCGGCGAAAGCCAACGATATATTAGTCTTACACATGGCTGCTTTAAATTCTTCTTTAGAACCTCAATTGGTTTTATTTGATCCTTCCGGAAATGAAATCGCATCGGATGTACCAGTAGAAGGAAGTGCAAAAATTGATCAATTGGTTTTGGAAAAAGATGGAGAATACCTCATTTTAATCCGAGATGAAAAAGGAAATGATACTGGAGATTTTTCTTTGTCTTTACAAATCGTAAATGATGACTCTTGTATTGAAATGTTGAACTGTAGTAATGGTACTTTTACCTCAAGCTTAGATCAGCTTTCAGAAATAGATATGTACGGATTAGAACTGGAGGCAGGAGATGTTTTAAATATCCAGATGAGAGGATTGCTGAACGGGATTGATGCATTGATTCAAGTGTATGATCCTTCTGGAAATTTAGTTGCAGAAAAATACAAAAACGGTTCTTTGTCGAGAATCAAAAATTTGACGATACCAGTAACTGGAAAATATTTGATCGCAGTATCTGACCGAGGAGGAAATGATCAAGGAGATTATGGTTTTTCTTTTCAAGTGATCAATGCTGAGGCATGCGTGATCAATTTAGATTGTGATAATATCGAAAGCTCCAAAACTTTAAATCATTTTGGTGAATTACATAAATATGCTTTTACAGCAAATGCAGGAGATATGGTGACTTTTGAAATGTCAGAAATAGATCCGGCATTGGAACCTCAGATAGAGTTGTATGGACCAGAGGGCACTTTATTGGAAGAAGCTTATGCTTCTTATCATGCTGATATTACCGATTATGCTTTACCAACATCTGGAACTTATGTTATTCTTGCTTTGGATAAAAATGGAAATGATACGGGAGCTTATACCTTAGATTTTGCACTCAATAATACAAATGGAACTTCAGTATGCGTAACTTGTGATGATGAAATTCAAAACGGTGATGAGACTGGCGTAGATTGTGGAGGGTTGAATTGTGCTCCTTGTTGTCCAGATGCATCCACAGTATGTGTCAACACACCTGATAATTTTACAATTACCTGTTCGGAATTAAGTTCGCCAAATGCTGGATCATCTGATGAACCACTTCCAGTATCTTTGACTGGAGCAGGAAGTTATGATATGACGATTACTTTTGATCAGTCAGTTGAATCTCAACCAGGGACCTGTATTTTTGAAGGAGTTGATATCTGGTTTGATAGTGGCTGTGTCGGAATACGAACAGCTTGTTATGCTGATGTAATCAAATTGACACCAGATTATCCAACCTGCCTTGGACCATTGCCAGAATTACCATTTACCATTCATTTTGGAACTGACTTAGCGGTCTACTTTAATGAAAGTGGTGAAGCTACAGTGGATAATGTAGGAGGTTCAACGGATACGCCAATGAATCCGGTAGAAGAATGGTTGACTACTGCTACGCCGATAGATGAATGTGGAGCGATAGCAATCACGAATGATTTTAATACAGATATGATCAGCGCAGATTGTGCACCAACGATGATCGGGGAACATGTAGTGACCTTTAAAGCGACCAATGTTTGCGGAGTGACAACGACAGCAACAGCAACGTTAACAATTATTGATGACCTTGCTCCGGTATGTCAACCAGCAGGGACGGAGTGTCTTAATCCCGTTCAAGATTTGACGGTAAATTGTTCTGATCTAGCCAATGGAAATACGATTGTTGCCGATTGGTTATATTCCGCGACAGCGGTACCCGATTGTGGAGAGATGACCATTACTTCAACCTTAGATGCCAATGAATTTGCCAATGGATGTAGTCCTAATTTAGTGGGAGAAAGGTCAGTAGAATTTAAAGGAGTAGACCTTTGCGGAAATATTTCTTATCAGAAAGCAACCCTAACCATCATTGATGATGTAAGCATAGTTTGTGATCCAGCAGGAACGCCTTGTGATGACAATGATGCCAATACCTATAATGATGTAGAGGATGGAGATTGTAATTGTGTAGGTGCTGCTTATTGTCCTTCGAGTGGAGAAAATTCAAGTTACGAATTTATCGATAAAGTAAAACTAGGAAGCATTGCCAATGCGAGTGGGAATAATAATGGCTATGGTGATTTTACAGATATGGGAACAGAGTTGATGAGAGGAATTGGACATGCGATTAGTTTAACACCAGGCTTTAGCGACAATACTTATACGGAGAATTGGAAAGTTTGGATTGATTTGAATAACAATGGAAGTTTTGAAGATGCGGGCGAGTTATTGCTAACGGCCTATACTGGTGAAACAGTTAACGGAGAAATTAATATTCCTGCGACGACTCCTTTAGATAAACTTAGAATGAGAGTTAGTATGTTGTATTTTGAAGAAAATGCAACGGATGATAACAATGTTTTTTCATCCTGTACCGTAGCGACTTATGGAGAGGTAGAAGACTATACGGTTAAAATTACAGAGTTGGTTTGTCCAGCAGCAGGTACGTCTTGTGATGACGGCAATCCAGTTACAGTGAATGATGTAGAAGATGGTAATTGTAATTGTGCAGGTGAAGTGATTGTTTCAGATTGTCCGGTGATTGATTTCAATTTTCAAAATATCAAATCCTATACGAGTAATCAGGATAAAGGAATCGCCGAAATCCTTGAAAATGGTGCAGCGATGATGATCACTGATAATGCATGGAAATATATTTCGCATGATTGGGTGATCACTTCAGAAACCGTAATTGAGTTTGATTTTAAAAGTACCGTTGAAGGAGAAATTCATGGAATAGGAATGGATAATAATAATTCTTATAGTCAGAGTCAGTTATTTAATTTGCATGGAACTTCTTCATGGGGGATCAACGATTATTCTTATACTGGAAATGGGGAGTACCAACATTTTGTGATTCCGATTGGGCAATATTTATCTGGCAATTATAACAAAATTACTTTTGCTGCTGATCACGATGCCAATCCTAAAAATGGAAATTCATTTTTTAGAAACATCAAAGTATATGATGGGACTTGTACCCCAGCTTTAACGGATGGTTGTGGAACAGGAGCTGTTAGTCAAGATTCTTGGTTTAATATTTCTGGGAGTAATTTGAGTGATGTTCCTTGGAATACGACTCCTGACGAATCAGGAAAATTAACGGATTTCTTTCAGTCTGCATATAGTATAGCAGATAATTATGGAACCAGAATAAGAGGTTATGTTTGTCCACCACAAAGTGGTTACTATACTTTCTGGCTTTCTTCAGATAATGCTGGTCAATTGTATTTAAGTCAAACGGATAATCCTAGTGATGCAAACTTAATAGCAAGTCTTTCAACTTATAGTAGGAGATATGAATGGGATAAATATGCTACCCAAAAATCAATACAAATTTATTTGGAAGCAGGTCAATCTTATTATATTGCTACCTATACCAAAGAGAACGTCGGTAATGATCATGTAGAAATAGGTTGGAAATTTCCTGATGGAACATTGGAGCGACCAATGAAAGCGATGCACTTATCTCCTTTTGATGGTGCTTCAACTAACAGTGTAGGAGGAGATGTACAAATAGTACCAACCAATAACACAGCACCTTCTACCAATAGTAGTTCGGTTTCGAATACGAATGTAGCGATAGCATTATTCCCAAATCCTGCGACTCATATGGTTCAAGTAGACGTCAGTGATTTAAAAGGAGAAAATGTACAAGTTATTTTATCGAATAGTTTTGGACAAGCTGTATTGACGGAGTCTTACTCTAATTTACAACAAGAGGTATTGACTTTTGATTTGAGTGGTGCAGGAATTGGAAATGGATTTTATAACATTTCTGTTCTTTCAGATGGGGTGGTGATTACTAAACCATTTGTGGTCTCACAAAGTCAGCACTAAAGACTAAATATTTGTCTAAGAACCATATTTTTTAACAAACATGAGTCATCCCATAAAATCTAGTATTTATTAAAAAAAAATGAGCTATTAGCTTGCTTTAGGTAAAATGTATTAAGTAATAGGTTGTAAGTAATAGGTCGTAAGTCCCTTCAATACGCGTATTAATACATTAATTGAGGAGACTTACTACTTACTACTTACGACTTACTACTTTTATAAATGCAAATAGCAATCATCTGCTCTTAGCTTGACCTTAAAATTCGGGATGACTCATACTCGTTTGGATCAATCCTCTATTGTCGTTTTTTCAAAATATAGCAACTTTCACCTGCTTCATTTTTCTCTTCCAATTCCTCTAAGAAATAAATTTCTTTGATTTCGGATAAACCTTTGACTTTCCAACCTTTTAAAAGTTCAAACCAATTTTGATCACTAACGATCGCTTTTTTTAATTTTGCTCCACGTAAATCTGCACCTTTCAAATAAGCCGAACATAGATTAGCATTACTCAAATCTGCTTCTTGGAGGTTGGCATCTTTAAGATAACTTTCCTGGAGGTTGGCACCAGAAAAATTAGCATGACTCATATCTGCATCACTTAGTTTAGCTCGACTCAAATTAGCTTTTTTTAAATTAGCAAAACTCATCATTGCGCCTTGCAGATCAGCTTCGCTAAGATTGGCCTTATTCAATTTAGCTTCCGGAAGATTGGAAGACCGAAGTTTGGCTTTACTAAGATTAGCGCCTCTTAATTCTACTTCTTTTAAATCCGCATTATTTAAACGGATGTTGGCGAGATAAGCATAATTCAAACTAGCCTCATCTAAATCGGCTCTAGAAAATTTAGTTGTTTCAAAAATAGGATCTAAAGCATGAGTACTATCTAAGGAACTTTTTGATAATGCCATTAACAATTGTCCTCTTTCTGGGCTTAAAGGTTTTTTGATAAGTTGTTCTCTTTTGAGGTATCGATAAGGTTTGAGCGATTGACTCAATGCGGTGATCCGTCCCATGATTTCCTTGCTGAGTTCTCTTTTTGTGTTGTTGGGATTTTTCAATTCTTCATCGACTTTGTCCATGATATTAGCCATTAAAAAAACATAAGAACTTCTACGATCTGCTTCCAATAATTCCGTTTGTTGTTCGATGCGATTATTTTGATTGCCGACCAAATCATTTTGTGAACCGAAAAGCGAATTTTGATTATCCACTAAATCATTCTGCATTTTAAAAAGTGAATTTTGATTATCTAGTTTATCATTTTGTTTGTGGAATAAAAGATTCTGTTCTTCAAAAAGTTTGTTTTGGCCAGCGATCAATGAGTTTTGTTGTTCGACTTGTTGAACTTGAATTTTGAATAATTCATTTTGAGTTTCGGATAGATTATTTTGTTTGTGGAGGATTAAAGTTTGACCAACTAAAATGAGTAGGGGAGTGATGCTAATCAAAAGTGTAAAAAGTCCTACACGAGTGATTCGCCAAATAATGTGGGCCGATACATCGGAAAAAGTATCTCGACTCACGTTAGGAAGTTCCTCATACATTTGATACAAGCTTTCTTTCAAGCCTTTACCCATGATCAGGAAAGCAGCTTTTTTTCCAAATAAGAATCGCTTGCTCTTTTTTCTATTCTTCCTCTTTTTTTCCAAGCTTTTGACCTTGATTCGGAGTTTTTCGTTTTCCTTTTCTAAATTCGCAATATGGTCATTTGGTTCTTCAAGACTCATGATTATTTTAATTTTGAAGTATCTAGAATATCAGTTGGGCGCAAAAAAGTTGAATACTGTGAAAAATAAGGAAAATTTAGTTAAAAACCGTCATTAGACTTTCTCCTCTAGCTCAACTAATCCATTTTAGGATATTTTCGTACCTGCTTTGATTTTCTTGGTTCTTCGACAAATCGGGTGTGTATAGACATTCAAAATTGAAATTCGACACTTCCGCTGGTCGCTTATTCCTCTCACTTTATGAATGTCCATACATGCGTACGTACAGGATTTGTCGAAGAAGGATTTTCTTTTTACCGAATGATTTCAAAAGAAGAAAATGTTTTCTGCTTGATTTCTTTTTTTTCAAGCCGATCTACTCGAGCATGAGGCGGGCCTTCTTGACACCATGTAATCAAATTTTGTAATTGTTGTTCATGGCCTGTGGCTTCGATGTAAACCGAACCATCTTTTTGATTTTGTACCGTTCCCCAAAGGCCTAGTTCAATAGCTTTATGACGAGTGCTAGCTCGATACCAGACTCCTTGGACCTTTCCAAATACTTGAATAGAGATAGATTTCATGTGTTTAAAATTAGTGTTAGGGGCTTAATACACTGGTTTTAACGTATTTTCCTTTGTGAAATGTTTTTGGTGTAATTTAATTGTTTAGCTCCAATTAAAAATGGGATAACAAATTCATGCTATCCCATTTTTATTAGAAATATATTTTCCGCGAAGGTCTTCAAAAAATGTTTACCACATTTTATCCGTTGAATCTAAAAAGGTCCTAGCCATTTTTAAATACTGCTCATGCGTAAACCCACAGCGACATGCATCAGGATAATAAGACATGATATTACCGACATGAGGGGCATAGAATTCTTGATTAGCATCTAAGCGAGTATCTGTGAAACGACAATTTTCGACATCAAGATAATTTTCGATAGGATCTGTTATGATATAAGGGTCTGCAGGCGTATCACAAATTGAATCACCAGCTACTAGACAGTTATCACCATTTACTAATTCTCCACCTGTTATGGCATCTGACCCTTCAAAAGTTCGATAGAGTCCAAAATAATGTCCTACATTATGAGGAATGGTCTTTGATTCAGGATCATCTAAGCAGTTTTTTTGGATGACAATCCCGCCAGTATCGATCTGAGTAATTCCACTATAAGTGGAAAAACCACATCTTTGCTGCATAAAGTTAAATCCAGTTACAAAATACATATTGATCCTGCGATCGATATTATATTTATTCTGCATTTCATCCCAATCATTAGTATCAAAGGCATTTTCCCTGATGAAATCATATTGAAAATTATCAATATAACGGAATTCGCAAACCTCAAAATCCATACAAATAGGTGCAAAAGCATCATTTAAGCCAACCATAGCCGCTAAAATCTCGGATTCAAGGATATTGGGCTCCCCAAAAGAGTCTCTAACGATGTGAGCAACAATGGAAAAGGTCTTATCTACACAAGGTAGAGGAGCTTGACGAGTGTCTAAATCTTGTCCAAAAGTAAATTGCGGGACAAAGAACAATAGAAATATTACAAAACGTAGTAAAGTTTTCATACTTATGTAACTTGTTAATTGCAAACTTAATTCTTTTAGTTTATGTTTGCAAGACTATTTTCATATTAATAATATCTAATACTTGCCAAAAAAACATTATTTAGTTATGAAAACACGGCAAACTTTATGGACTGTCATCTTAATGACACTCTTTCCGTTATTTATTTTTGCTCAAACAGTAGACGTAAATGAAGGCTGTAACCCGCTTACAGTAGAATTTACTCCTCCTGCAGGTGCGACCGATTTTTTTTGGGATTTTAAGGATGCAGTAACTTCTGCACTCCCTGATCCATCACATACTTTTTCTTCAGAAGGAGTTTATGAGGTAGAATTTAGGGAAGGAGTTGGAGGTCCTTTATTAGGAACCGTACAAATAACGGTATATCCTAGCCCAGTCATTTTAATTGCAGGTGATCCTCGCAGTGGTTGCGAACCATTAGGAGTGAGCTTCCAAAATGAATCCATACTTGATCCAGCTATCATGATTACCAGTTATGAATGGGTATTTGGAGATGGAAACAGTGCGGCAGGGCCTACACCAACCAATACCTTTAACACAGGTAGTTTTGATGTATCTCTAGCTATTGAAACTAATATTCCAAACTGTAACAGAACAGAGATTTTTGAAAATTTCATCAATGTATCTTCTGCTCCTGCTACCAGTTTCATAACAGATCCAAATCCACCCCTTTCTTGTACCGCACCTTTAACGGTTAACTTTACGAATACAACTTCTGGTGCAGGTTTAACTTTTTTGTGGGATTTTGGGAATGGAGTAACTTCTGCTGATGCCAACCCAGCCCCTCAAACCTATACGACTGATGGACTTTATACGGTCAGTTTAACGGCAACAGATGCTAATGATTGTGCTAGAACAGTCACTAGAAATGTTAGTGTTGGTTCGCCTCAAGCTAATTTCCTTATACCAGATACCGTTTGTATCAATACTGAGGTAGGCATTATGAATAATTCTGCTCCGGGAGCCTACACTTGGGATTTTGGTGTAACCTCTGATCCTCCAACTTCATCTTTTTCTAATCCAACGGTTGTATTTACTCAACAAGGTTTTCAAGAAGTTTCCTTGACGGTAAATGCAGTGGGTGGTTGTTCTGGAGATACTACAATCATGGTCTATGTTGATCAAGCAGATGCGACTTTTTCTATTGACCCAACCTTTAGTTGTTCGGAACCTTTGACCATTGATTATACCCCTACGGTGATGGATGATTCGAATGTTTATGAATGGACCTTCTACGATGGGAATAATTCAGCAGAAGTAAGTCCAACTTATTCTCGTAATAATGATGACGTAACCATTTATTCCATGAATGGTCGTTTAGTAGATTCCACTCAATTGATCATTGAGACCCCTGCAGGATGTAGAGATACTTTTACTGTTGTAGATACACTACATCAACCCAATGCTTTATTCCTCCCTGATGTCACGAAAGGCTGTGCTCCATTAACAGTCGAGTTTGCGGATTCGAGTAGTGCTGCTTCAACAATCATTAATTGGGAGTATGATTATGGTGATGGGAATACTGCAGCATTTATGAATGATGATCCTCATACCTATACTTTTGATACACCTGGAGAATATGAAGTGGTATTGAATATAGCTACTGAAGGCGGTTGTGTCGATACTTCTTATGCGGTCATGATTGAAGTAGGAGATGCGATTACACCTGACTTTTCAGCTGATAACACAACAGTTTGTCCTGGTGATACGGTTCACTTTGTCGATTTGACGAATAATTCTGATATTGATGGATGGCATTTTGGATCCGAAAATGGTCGGACTTCTCACTGTTTTCAGGAAAATGAATTATTCTATGTTTTTGATAATGTAACGGGTCCACAAGATGTTAGTTTGACCGTAGATTATAATGGTTGTTTTTCT
Source organism: uncultured Saprospiraceae bacterium (assembly GCA_964441245.1). Taxonomy (GTDB): domain Bacteria; phylum Bacteroidota; class Bacteroidia; order Chitinophagales; family Saprospiraceae; genus JALZUU01. The sequence goes on from CAYTVR010000134.1 coordinate 16,657, forward strand.
GAAATAACGAAGCTCAATTTGGTCACCGTAAGTGGTCCAATCGCCGTTTTAGATTATGAAACCAATTGTGATAATCCCTCCGAAGTTATGTTTAGAGATTCGAGTTTGGATGCGACTATGATAACATGGGATTTTGGAGATATGAATACAAGTAACCTAGCTGATGTGACACATACTTATAGTGATACAGGCATGTATAAGGTTTACTTAACGGCAGAAAATCCTGGGTCTGGTTGTCCAGCCTCAGTAGATAGTGCGATCGTTTATGTTAAAGAAATTGTAGCAGGAATTAATCTTATGGATACGATATACTGTTTAGGAACAGAAATAATGTTGGATGGTACCAATTCTCAAGACGTGGATAATCGTTGTTGGAAAGGTTATGATTGGCATTTTGATTTTCCTTATCCTGTTAATCGGCCAATAACAACACAAGACTCCATTGTTTCAAAAACACTTGAGGCACCTGGTGATTTTACGATTACTTTGGTAACAACAGATATTAATGGTTGTCGAGATACTGCAATGCAAGATATATGTGTCAAAGAAATTGTTGCGGACTTTTCAATTAGCGATGATTTTATTTGTACTCCATCTGAAGTAATGTTTGAAGATTTGAGTACCGCAGATACGACTATCGTGAGTTGGGAATGGGATTTTGGAGATGGAATGGGGATGTCCACACAACAAGATCCGAACTATGAATTTACTATAGGAGGAGTGACCGAGTTTACAGTTGCATTGTCGATTGAGGATGCTGTAGGTTGTCCTGCTGAGATATCCAAGCAGATTCAAGTCTATGAACCGATCAGTACGATCACTACAGGACCATCTCCTGCCAATATTTGTGTTGGTTCTGATGTTACTTTTAACGCGACTGATTTTACCATAGGAGGTTCCAACCTTACATGGGAATGGGATTTTGCCAATGGTGAAACCTCGATGAACCAATCAGATGTGGCCACTTATAACACCTCGGGATCATTTGAAGTTAACTTACATATTACCGAAATAGCAACGGGTTGTGAAAATGATATTCCATTCACTGTAGAAGTTCAAGATTTTCCAATTGCAGATATTGCTTCGAATGTAGATGGCCAAACGCCATTATGTTATCCGGAGAATATAATGTTTACAGATAATAGTGTGACTACGAGTCCTTTGACTCAGACTTGGGATTTTGGTAATGGCCAAACAGCAACTGGACCAAACCCATCTGCGAATTTTGGAAAAGGAACCTTCGAAGTAGAAATGATAGTATCTACTTCATTTGGTTGTATGGATATGATACAGGAAACCTTTACGCTCGTTGGGCCAGAAGGTGACTTTGTTATGGATAAGAACATGATTTGTCGTGGAGAAGAGATTACCTTTTCTTTGGTTGATACCACAGAGATCACCTCTTTTAGTTGGGATTTTGGTGATGGAATCATTGTTGATGATCAAAATCCGATCTCTCATGTTTATGATTTTAATCCGCCAGGTGGACAAACGGTCGCAACTTTGACGCTTAGAGGAATAGGAGATGTTTGTACATTCCCAGTAACACAACCAGTTTTTATCCGACAAACGACTGCTAATTTTATAGGAGGAGATGCTTGTTCCGAGCCAGTTGACTTTATGAATACCTCTACAGATGCTCAAATATTTAACTGGAATTTTGATGATGGTGCAACATCTACAGAAGAAAGTCCACTTCACGAATTTCCTGGCCCAGGTGTTTATGATGTTAGTCTAGTGGTAGAAGAGTCTACTTTAGGTTGCCAAGATTCAATAACCATCCCTGTTGAAGTTTTCGCATTGCCAGATGTATCAGCTGATGATGGTGCCACTTGTGAAGGAACTACCTTGCAACTCAGTGTTA
>CAYTVR010000135.1:0-18517 GCA_964441245.1 uncultured Saprospiraceae bacterium
ATTTTAACTATGATGGGATTGCAGAATTATATGTTCAAAATATGATCTTTAATGCGTTGGATGGAACATTATTGGTGGCTGGAGGAACAGCCAATCATAGAGGAATGAAATTTTTTGGAGAGCTATTGATTCAAGCTTCATCTTATACTGTAGCAGTCGATGTGTTGCCAGATAATGCATGTGCCAATTGTGCTGGACTGGAATTGGTAGCTGGGGGAACTGTTTATTCCGTTAATATTAATAATGTCAATTCAAGCATTACTCCAGAAATAATTTTACCTGGTGCTGGAGATGGTTGGGCTAGTATTGCTGATGTAGATCAGGACGGAGATTTGGATGCAGTTGTCACTACCAATGTTGCCAATTCTACTCAAAGTATCGTTTATGTATGGGATTTACAAACGGCCACTGAATTGTATCCTTCAATTAATTTATCCACTTCTTTGTCTTATATAGCTTTAGCAAATATTGCCGATTTTGATGGAGAAAAAGGAGTAGAGATTGGCGTTTGTACTGCTTATAATTATCAAGTTTTAAAACCTGAAAATGGCCAACTCATCGTGATGTGGAGTATTGCTACCAATGACTTTTCTGGCCAAACCGGAAGTACGGTTTTTGATTTCAATAATGATGGAGCCAATGAAGTGGTGTATCGACAAGAAACTCAAATTCAAGTGTTAAGTGGAGTGGATGGATCGATCTTAACGACTGCTCCGTGTACTTCAGGAACGCGAGTGGAATATCCTGTAGTCGTGGATGTTGATGGAGATGGAGAAACAGAAATTTTATGTAGTTGCACCAATGAGTTAAAATCATTTGGCTCCGCAGGTACGCCTTGGGTAAGCACTCGCCAACTTTGGAATCAGCATGTTTATTTTAACGTCAATATCAATGATGATTTGACGATTCCCATTCAGCAGCAAGCTCATCACATTGTCGGAGACAGTGTCGTTTTAAATAATTTTTTAACACAATATGGAGACAATCGATTTCCTGCTTACGATATTAGTTTAGAATTTACCAATGTCAATTGCGATGGACCAGACATTGATCCAAATGGCATGTGGATGACCATCACTTATGAGTTTTGTAATCAAGGTGATCGACCCATCTTTGATCAAATTGAATATACACTTTACGAGGGTGATCCAACACAAGGCGTAGTGAATTCAAATACGTCTAACGTAAGTAGCGTGTGGCTGAATGATCTTCAACCGGGAGACTGTGTCACCCTAACAGAACAATTACTTCGACAGTCTTACTATGGTGTCATTAATGATGATGGCGATGCAAATCTTCCTTTTAATTTGGAAACTGTTTTTCCAATCACCGCTTTTCCAGAATGTGATTACAGCAATAATTATGATTTTTATATTATCGATGAGGCGGCTTATCCGCTTGACCTTGGCCCTGATATTCAGGTTTGTGACAATGGTGTTTTTAGCTTTCAAGCAACGCCTGGTTTTGACACTTACACCTGGCAGGATGGTGCTCAGGGGCCAAGTTATACGGCCTATGAACCCGGTACTTATATTGTTACCGCTCAAGCGGAATGTATTTTAAAGCGAGATACAGTTGTGGTCACTATTGATCCTGCGACTATTTTAAATTTAGGACCAGATCAACTAAATTGTGAAAGTGATAGTGTTTTGATTACGGCTTCTGGATTTGACAGATACCGATGGTATAGCGATGAAGGTTTGAGTTGTGATACCTGTAATAGTATTTGGGTCAAACCTACGACGACGACTAGTTATGTAGTCGTCGGAAATACGGATGCGGGTTGCTATAGTTCAGATACGCTTATCATTAACATTTCTGAAAACACTTTTGAGGAATTAGATTTTATTATATGTCAAGGAGAATCTTATGTTTTCGATAATGTCGAAATTCCAGCAGGCGAATTTGAGACCTTTACTTACACCAATATCTTTGGATGTGATTCAATTATTCAAGTCAATATAATACCCAATCAATTTTCTGCTACCTTTGATCAGATTGACCTGACAGCTTGCGAAGGCGGGTTTGCTATTTTTGATAACAATCCAATTCCACCAGATAGTATATTGACTTTTTTCTATCAAACTATTAATAATTGTGATTCAATAATAGTGGTCAATGTTCAACCTTCGGATACTTTTTATATCACAGAAGAAATATTACTCTGTGCAGGTGATTCTGCATTTATTTTAGGAAACTATGAAGAACAAAGTGGTACTTATCTAAGGGTTTATGATTCATCTGGTGGTTGTGATTCTACTCATCGGGTTACTCTTGATGTACTTGCTCCACAACAAACCAATTTACAAATTCTTCCAAGTTGTATAGATGATAGTACAGGAAATGTGACGGCAATGGTGAGTGGTGGATTAGCACCTTATGATTTTAGTTGGAGTGAAAATGGGGGCGTAGATAATGAAATTTCGAACCTAGAAGAAGGGAGCTATAGCTTGACCATAACGGACAGTAATCAATGTGAAGAAGTGATCGTTTTTGAAGTAGGAAGCATTGAAGCATTATCCATTGATGTGACTTCTGAGGATGTGACTTGTTTTGGTGATACCGATGGACAACTGATGATTGACAGTAGTTATCTCGGTTTACAGTTTAGTTTGGATGGGATTGGCTTTCAATCGAGTTTAGTTTTTGAAAACATGTCAGCAGGCGTATTTGAACTTTTTATTGAAGATGAAGAAGGCTGTATTTTTAGCCAAGAAGTGGTTGTAGCAGAACCTCGAAAATTATTAGTAGAAGTGTCAAAAGATACCAGTGTATTGCTTGGTTGTCCAGTCGAACTTAGATCTTTTACCAATTCTAGTGATTCCCTAATCTATCAGTGGTCACCATTTGATTCACTAGTATGTGCGGATTGTCCAAGGACAACTGCCCAACCTTACTTTAACACCAATTATGAATTGTTAATCATCGATGAATCGGGTTGTGAAGCCAAAGATGATGTTTTAATCAGTGTAGAAAAACCTCGGAATGTTTATATCCCCAATGTCTTTAGTCCTAATCTAGATGGAATCAATGATGCGTTTTTGATTTATACAGATAAAGAAGTAGAAACAATTGTAACGCTAAAGATTTTTGATCGCTGGGGCGAATTGGTTTTCCAAAATGATGACTTTCCTCCTAATGATGGATCAGAAGGCTGGAAAGGAAACTTTAAAGAAGAACAAATGGGAAATGGAGTTTTTGTATATTTAACCGTAGTCCGATTTTTGGATGGAGTAGAAATACAATATCAAGGAGACGTGACCTTGCTGAGGTAAGGGGAGTAAATAATTGAATGTTAGAATTTTGAATGGCCCTCTAACGTGGAGTTCGCATTAGAGGGCCATTCAAAATTCAATTATTCTAGCATTCAATCATTGTTATTCGCATTCAATTATTAAGAAAAAATAAAACTAGAACATCGTAATATGAGCTATCTGAACATACTGAAAATATCAATCAGTATCTTGTTGTTGACCATGTTGACTAATACTGAACAAGACATTTCTAAATTAGATACAAAGCAAAATTCTTTTGATACGAATACTCATTTTTGTGGTGAATCCATCATTCATGATCAGTTGATGAGGAATAAGCCTAGGTGGAAAACTAAACATGAAAGGCTAGAACAACAAGCCCAACAATATTTTACAAGTACAAACAAAAGTAGTTCGACTCAAGCTAATTATACTTTACCCGTAGTCGTGCACATTATTCATGATAATGGTGCTGAGAATATATCAGACGCTTTGGTTTTACAAGGCATTGAATACTTAAATGATGCTTACGAAAACGTGGGTGTTTACGATCCTACGACCGGTGTCAATACGCAAATTGAATTTTGTCTTGCCAGGCGTGATCCAGATGGCAATGCAAGTAATGGAATTACTCGGACGGTTTCTAGTTTGACCGAGCTGACATTAGAATCAGAAGATGTGGCGATGAAAGATCTTAGTCGTTGGGATCCATTGAATTATATCAATATTTGGTTGGTTCGAGAAATCTGTAGTTCCGGTAGTGGATGTGGTGTAGCAGGGTATGCCTATTTTCCCTCTGCTCATGGAAATGCTAATGATGGGATTGTTTTAGAATCAAGATGGATGGGTTTGAACCCCGGAGAATCAGCAGTCTTAACACATGAAGCGGGGCATTATCTAGGTTTATACCATACCTTTCAAGGCGGATGTACGAATAATGATTGTCTGACGGATGGCGACCGAGTATGTGACACTCCTCCTGATCAGTCAACGGCTGTGGTCCCTTGTAATGCCACGGCGAATACTTGTATGTCAGATGTTAACGCGACTGATCCTAACAATCCTTTTACTAGCGATCAAAATGATATGTTTTGGAACTATATGGATTATGGAGATTGGGATTGTTATTCCGCTTTTACCCAAGGGCAGTCAGATCGTATGGAGTTTTTTGTCAACAATGTTAGATTCAGCTTATTGGATTCCAAAGCATGTTCAGATCCTTGTAATACGCCTGTTAGCGCTAATTTTTTGACGTCAAATATTTTTGCGAATATTGGTGAGACGATTAGCTTTACCAATAATAGCATCAATGGAGATACCTATGAATGGTTAATCGATGGAGTTTTATTTTCTAATGATTTTAATTCAAATTATACTTTTAGTACTGAAGGATCTTTTGAAATTACTTTGGTTGTTTACAGTGATGATCCTAATTGTAATGAATCCAGTATCTCCATTAATATTCTAGTCACCTGTCCCGTAGAAGCTGATTTTGATATGAGTGTTACTCCTCCAGTTAGTTTGGGCGGTACCGTTAATTTTACCAATACAAGTATCAATGCTTCTTCTTATAGTTGGACCTTGAACGGAGCTGCTGTAAGTAGTGGATTGAATTATACCAACACTTTTAATACAACTGGTGTGGTTGAAATTTGTCTAGAAGCTACCGGAAATACCTGTGAAGATCTCTTCTGCCAGTTTTTTAATGTAGAAGATAATTCAGATTGTACCAATACTTATTTTCAGATTTTTGGTGCTCCAGAAGTTGATGAAGGAGGATCTTCTATTGTCCCCACTCCTGAAGGTAATCTTTTGGTAACAGGTTATGAAGGTAATGATGCTTTAATCATGTTGCTTGATCCAACGGGTGTTCCGCTATGGCAAAGATCTTTTAATTTTGCGGGAGGAAATCAAGGACATGAAATTTCTAATATCATTTTGGATTCAGAAAATAATATAGTTGGAAGTGGTTATGTTGGGAGTGGAAATAATGCAAGAGCTTTTGCTTTTAAATATGATATGAATGCTAACAATATTTTATGGACTAGAAATTTTAGTAACAATACTAGGATGTATAATATTTTAGAAAAAAATCCTGGAGGTAATTATTTGATTGTTGGTGATTTGAATAACAGCAGTGGGAATGCTGGAAACGAAGCCGTGTTGATGGAATTAGATCGGAATAGTGGAGCAGCTTCAGGATTACTTTACAATTATTATTTAGGTCCATCATCCACGACTTTTGCGGCCAACGTTTTACATGACGATGCACTTTATTTTACAGGAAGATATACTAATGGAGGAGGGTTTGCCAATATGAGAGGTTCCCTATCTAAATTTGATTTAGATGGAAATGAGTTGTGGAGTAAGTTGTATTTCGTCTCAGCAAACAGTACTGCTCGATTATATGGTAGGGATATTATTCTAGATGATGATGCCCTGTTATTTTTAGTTAGCGGGGACAAGGATGGGACCAGTGCAAGTGTAACGACTACTTTTTTAGTAAAGACAGATTTAGATGGTAATCTAATTTGGGTGATGGAATATGACATTGCAGAATATACCAACGAATGGCTAGAAGAGATCATTACTGTTGATGATGGTTATTTACTTTTGGGTTATAGTCGCACAGGAGTTCAAGATGTTTATATAATAAAAACAGACAAATTAGGTAATGCTATTTGGGCAAAAACATTTGGAGGAGATGGATTAGAAACAATCAGTTTTTCTACTCAAGATCAAATTATCATGTATGATGATCATATCTATCTAACTGCCGAGACGAATAGTTTTGGAAATGGAGATCTTGATTTATTACTGTTGAAAATAAAAAGTGATGGCGAATTTGAAGACAATTGTATCGTAGGAGAAAATTTGATGATTAGTAATACTCCTGTTAATAATCCTGTTCAGTTTGATGTACAACTAACTCGGTATAATTCTCCAGTGACGCAATCGAGTTTTAATGGAGTTAGAAATACAACCGATATTTCCAATGAAAACGAGTGTACGCCATCTTGTATTGAAATATGCGACAATGGCCTCGATGATGATCTCGATGGTTATGTAGATTGCTTTGATACAGAATGTGATTGTGAAGAAGATGAATGTGTTGTTACAGATTTGGAAACTAATTTTGCGATGCGTTTAGCTTGGGAAAGTACGACCGACTTAGTCAGTGTCGATGCGACACCAGTGGTGGCTAACCTCAATCCTCAAGTGGATGATATTCCAGAAATTATCTGTGGTATTTCTTCTCCTATTGTATCTTCTGGAACATCCAATAGACTATTGATATTTCGAGGAGATGGTTTAAATAATATAGCACCTAAAGAATTGAATATTCAAAGTGGATATGATATGTATCCTGATGCCAAACCTGTAGTTGGAGATGTGAATGGAGATGGAATTCCAGAGTTACTCATTATTTCGGCTGATCGAAGAATTAGAGTATATAGCAATTATAACGAATCTAGTACAATAGTCATGGATGAAATAGCCGTTTCATCACAACAGGTGGCTCATAGAGATTACACTCCTTTTTTGGCAGATTTTGATGGCGATGGGATTTCGGAAGTGTATTGTGGTAATGAAATATTTCAATTTGATTTTTCAGGAACAACCGTAAGTCTTAATCGAGTATTATTAGGAACAGGAACGATTGCTCAGATGGCTAGAAGAAATTTTGAATTCAATTCTACTAGCCCTGTTGCAGTGGATGTTTTGGAACCAAGTGATTGTGGAGGAGATCCGGATTGTGAAGGTCTGGAATTAGTAGCAGGTCATATGATCTACTCAGCTGATCTGAATGATACTGATGGAGATGGATTTCAAATAAAGATTCAAAAAAATCTCAATGATCTTCAAAATCAAGATACTTATCACGATGGTTATACCTCTGTCGCTGATATGAATCAAGATGGAATATTGGATATCATTGTAGCCGGTCGTAGAAACCAAAAATATGGATTATATATTTGGGATAAAAATGGCTTGATTCAATTTTTTCCCAAACCCATTTCTGATATTGATGATCTATTCGGAGCTTTACCTTGTATCGCAAATGTTTATGATGATACACAAAGTGGAGCAACAACTGACTTGCCGGAAGTGATTTTAAGTTATCGAAATAGTTTGATTTGTTGGAATTTGAATGCAGCTAGTTTAAACCCTTCAGATCCATACTGGTGGAACCTACCAGGAACAGATCAGTCCGGATTGACTGGGGTAACCGTTTTTGATTTCAATGGAGATGGTTTTCGCGAAGTCGTCTATCGGGATGAAGATAACCTAAGAATCATGTATGGAGGAGCAGCCCCATTTCCGAATGGAGTAGACAATAATCGAAATTGGGAAACCTTTATTGCTGGTTCTGGTACTTTTGATGAACACCCGATTGTAGCTGACGTAGATAATGATAAGCAAGCTGAAATCGTGGTCACCAGTTTTACTTTTGCAGGTAACAATACTCCTGTAGCAGATTATCGCGGACGTCTTCGCGTTTTTGAATCGGATACAGATACTGGCGGTCCATGGCTTTCAGCAAGAGATATCTGGAATCAATACAATTACTTTGTTGTCAACGTCAATGATGATTTGAGTATTCCCGCAGAACAACAACAGCATCATTTAGAATTTCCAGAAGTAGGAAGTAATCATCGGCCGTTTAATAATTTTCTCGCGCAAGTGCCTATTTTGAATAATAATTATGATGCTTACTTACCCGTCCCAGATGCAAGTGTTGAATTCAATGAGGTAGAATGTGGCCTTGATTCTTTTATGATAGAACTAACTATTTGTAATATCGGAGATGCATTGTTATCAATAAATACACCAGTGGCTTTTTATCTAAGTGACCCGCAAACAACGGCAGCCATTTTATATACGATTGAGTATACACCCAGACAGATTGAAGTGGATAGTTGCGATCAGATATTATTTACCATTTCTAATCTTGGATCAGCTGAATTGTTTTTAGTAGTCAATGATGATAATTCCTTTTTTCCTCCCTACGACCTGACTAATGATTTCCCCGTGACCGCTATTACGGAATGTGACTTTTCAAATAATATCACCAATTTCGAAATAGAAGGAAGCATTCTTGAGTTGGATCTTGGACCTGATATCACTATTTGTGAAAATGGCGTTTTTACATTTGATGCGGGACTAGGATTCGATACTTACCGGTGGCAAGATGGATCTAGTGACCCTACTTTTACGGCGTGGGAATCTGGAACCTATTGGGTGGAGGTGAGTGGGAGTTGTGGCGGACCTCAAAGAGATTCGGTGATGATTACAATAGAAGAAGCAAGTATATTAGATTTAGGATTGGATACTACTTTATGTGGAGCTAGTGAGTTAACGATTTCTTTAAGCGGCTTTGATGATTATCAATGGTTGCCATCAGATGGTTTAGATTGTTCAACTTGTAGTACCGTGACGGCTACGGTCAATGGAACCACAACTTATACGGTAGTTGCTAGCACAATATTGGGATGTATCAGTGTTGATTCAATAACTATTTTTGCTGGAGAGGAGGAAGAAGTGAGTATCGACACCATTATTTGTCAAGGGGAGGTTTTCAATTTTGCAGGAGTCGATATTCCTGCAGATAGTACGTTGATATTTTATAACACCAATGAGATAGGTTGCGATTCGAATACAGTAGTCAATGTTATAGCTTCTCAATATAGTTCTTCCTTTACTCAAATTGATACGATGGCTTGTGCAGGTTCATCTGTATTTTTGGAAAATACGTCTATTCCTTCAGATAGTTTGATCACTTTTTATTATTCGACGATCAATAATTGTGACTCTGTGATTGTCATAAATGTTGTTCAATTAGATACTTTTTTAAACTCAGAAGAATACTTGATTTGTGCAGGAGATTCTTTGGAGATTTTTGGAAATTATGAATCTACTTCCGGAATTTATACTGCGAATTTTTCTGCTAGTAATGGTTGTGACTCTACAAGCGCTATTAATTTAAATGTTTTACTACCTTTACAATTGTTAATGCAATCAACGCCGACCTGTATCGGTGATTCGGTTGGAACAGCAAGTGTCAATGTCTCTGGAGGTTTACCACCATATACTTTTTTATGGAATACCAATGAAGTCAGTTCTGAATTAAATAATCTTAAGATTGGGACATACGAGCTCACAGTGACCGATGATAATGATTGTGAAGCGACGGCCTTTGTGGAAGTAGAGTTTGTTCAAGCCTTATCTATTTCGACGGAAGTCAGTAACCCTTCTTGCTACAGTTATAGTGATGGAACCTTGGTGGTCGATAGTAGTTATTTGGGTTTATTGTTTAGTTTAGATGGGATTAGTTTTCAAAGTGATTTAAATTTTGCAGACATGCCTGCGGGGACTTATACGCTTTATATTCAAGATGAAGTAGGTTGTGTTTTTTCTCAAGAAGAGGTATTAGTTGAACCGGCAGAAATTTTCGTCAATTTACCGAATGATACGACTGTTATACTTGGTTGTCCAGTGGAACTCAGATCTTTTACCAACTCTAGTGATTCTTTAATTTATCAATGGTCACCTTTAGATTCTCTTGTCTGTGCGGATTGTCCAAGAACGATTGCTCGTCCATATTTCACCACCAATTATGAATTATTAATCATCGATGAATCTGGTTGCGAAGCCAAAGATGATATTTTGATCAGTATCGAGAAACCAAGAAACGTTTACATCCCCAATGTCTTTAGCCCAAACTTAGATGGCATCAATGATGAATTTTTGATCTATTCTGATAAAGAAGTAGCAACAATTGTAACACTCAAAATTTTTGATCGTTGGGGCGAATTGGTTTTCCAAAATGATGACTTTCCACCTAATGATGCATCAGAAGGTTGGAAAGGAGATTTTAAAGAAGAGCAAATGGGGAATGGTGTTTTTGTATATGTAGCTGTCATCCGATTTTTAGATGGAGTAGAAATTCGATATCAAGGAGACGTGACCTTATTGAGGTAAGAATGATTGAATAATTGAATGCGAGAATTTTGAATGCCCTTCTAATGCGAATCCCAAGATCGTAGGCCATTCAAGATTCAATTATTCACACATTCAATCATCGTTCTCCACGTTAGAAGGCCATTCAAAATTCAATTATTCAGGCATTCAATTATTGTTCTTCACGAAGGTCATTCAAGATTCAATTATTCAAGCATTCAATTATTGTTCTTCACGTTCGAGGGCCATTCAAAATTCAATTATTCAGGCATTCAATTATTGTTCTTCACGAAGGCCATTCAAGATTCAATTATTCAAGCATTCAATCATTGTTCTCCACGTTAGAAGGCCATTCAAAATTCAATTATTCAAGCATTCAATCATTACCCCGCATTCAATCATTGCTCCTCCTCAATCCAAGTATTATAAATCGCCATCAGAGCATAGTACCCTGCAGTCAATACCGCGGATACAATCAACCAATATTTCCGTTCAGGATAAAACCATAAAATACCGACCAAGGTAAGAATAAAAATGACCGTAACACTCAAGGTTAGTTTTCGAAAACTTTTAGCTTGACTAGGATAGACAAATTTGATCGGAACAAAGTGGAGAATCGCAAAAAAGAGAATCGCTAATGCATTTAAAAAGGGACTAAGGTCGACGACAAAAACCATGTATAGCACCACCATATTCCACATCACAGGAAATCCTACAAAATACATGTCATCAGAAACCATCCCTTCTTTTCCATAATAAAGTGCAGAAACCAAAAGGATAAGAGAGGTACAAGGCAAGCGCCAAGTTTCATTTACTAACTGGGCTTCATAAAAAAAGTAAGCCGGGATAATAGCATAAGTCGCAAAATCAATTACGTAGTCAATCGTTTGCCCATTGATGTAGGGAAGGACTTCTTTGACCCGAAAAAGTCGAGCAAAAGTACCGTCAATACCATCAATAATTAAGCATAAAACCAACCACAACATAGCCGATCGCCAGTCTTGTTCATTGATCGCTAGGATGGCCATAAAGCCGGAGACCAAGCCAGAAGCCGTAAATAAATGAACACTCCAAGCAAGGCTTTTTTCTATAAAAGAGAACTCGGTACTACCAATGTCTTTATTCAAAATGTAGAAGATTTTGCTGAGTAATAAAAGATCTTTTTTGAGCAGTTTTACACCAAACACTTACTCAAATTGATTGATCAAGGTTACAATAGTAAGGATTTACCAGAATTTTTAACAACTTTGAGTTCATTTATCATTCAAAAATAATCTATGTTTTTAGGCTTGCATCCTAACAGGCGGGAAGCAGGACAAATCATTGTTTGATGGAGGAGTTTGATTTGTCTAGTGTTTTGGTTACTTTTTGCGCTTATGAACTAGACAAAAGTAACAAATTTGATAATTCTTGGCTCAGCAGAATTTTTATTTGAGTGGATTAAATTTTTGTGAATTATCTAGCCTCTAACTTTTTTCAGGATTAGAAAAATAAACGAATTGAAAAACTACCAACAAGCTTTAAAACCAACGTTCCTCTTACTAAGTTTTCTAACTTTAGTCGGTTTATATCTTTATTTCTTCACCAATACTGACGTTGCTTGGCCGGGTTTTATAGCGATGATGTTTTTTTATGGGCTCATTTTTTTCTATGGATCTTATGCCGCTACCAAACACAAGTCAACGACAAGTACAGAGTTGATGTTGGCAGGTCGATCGATCCCCTTATATATCGCGGTGTTCACGATGAGTGCGACTTGGATCGGTGGAGGATTTATCAATGGAACAGCAGAATATACCGCTTCTTCAGGATTGGTGTGGGTGCAAGCACCTTGGGGCTATGCGCTCAGTTTGATGATTGGTGGATTGTTTTTTGCCAAAAAAATGCGACGCTACGAGTTTAAAACCATGTTGGATCCTTTGTCCCAACGTTTTGGAAAACGGATGACGGCCTTATTATTTTTACCAGCCTTGACCGGAGAAATATTTTGGACCGCAGCGATCTTAACTGCTCTTGGAACCACCTTTGCTACGGTGCTTGGTTTGGATACCCCAACTGCGATTGTTATTTCTGCATTGATAGCCATCATTTATACCACACTTGGCGGATTATGGGCGGTGGCTTTGACCGATGTTTTACAGTTGATATTACTGTTGTTGGGTTTATGTTTAGTCGTCCCGTTTGCCTTGCAACAAGTCGGAAGTTTGGATCAAGTTTGGGAAATGTATAAAGTGAAAAAGGGAGCAACAGCTACCTTGATTCCTACAAAAGAAGCACTAGGAAGTTATTATTGGAATTGGTGGGATTATGCTTTGTTACTTATTTTTGGTGGGATTCCTTGGCAGGTATATTTTCAAAGAGTGCTTTCTGCAAAAGATGAAAATACAGCACGTTGGTTGTCTATCTTGGCAGGATTTATTTGTGTTTTGGTTGCGATTCCTGCAGTGATGATTGGAATGGTTGGAGATGTTTTTGATTGGCAAGCTGCGGGCTTGTTGGCTCCTCCAGATGCGGCGTCGACTTTGCCACATGTTGTTCGTTATTTGACCAATCCGGTTGTAGCGAGTATTGGATTAGGGGCGATTGCGGCGGCTGTAATGTCGTCAGTAGACTCTTCTATTTTATCGGCTTCATCCATGGCTGGTTGGAATATATATCGGCCACTGGTCAAGCCAGAAATTTCTTCGAATAATTTAGGGAAAATTATCAAACGTTCTATCTGGATAATTGGTGTAGCTGCGACCTTGTTGGCTTTAAATATTAGTAGCGTTTACGAACTCTGGTTTTTGTGTAGTGATTTCGTATATTGTTTGTTATTTCCTGCATTGGTGTGTGCCTTGTTTGATCCCAAAGCCAATACTTATGGAGCAATTGCTGGATTTTTAGTAGCCGCTTTTTTACGTTTTGGAGGAGGAGATACGGTTTTAGGAATTCCAATATGCTTACCTTATCCAATGATAGAAGATGGCGTGGTGCTTTTTCCTTTTAGAACTTTTTCAATGGTTTTTGGATTGTTGACTATTTTGATCGTTTCGAGATTAACACAAAACTTAGAAAAAGGAAAAGAGTTACAAAAACAATTGGATTGATACTTATGTGAACTTTGTGAAATGGCTTTGCCATTTTTCCTATTGTGTTCTTTTTCGATATAGAACTATGTGCTCTTCTGTGGTCAACCATATAAATAATTTTTTTAGAAAAAAATACTTTCTTTAATTGGCTATAATAGAAAATCGATATGATAAAGAAAAAACTTCTGATCACCGGAATTTCCGGATTCCTCGGGAATCAATTTGTTAAACGAGCTAAAGAAAAGTATCAACTAATCGGTACCTTTCACAGTAAGCCAGTTGATTTTTTGGGAGTTGAAACTTATCCTCTTGACATTCAAGATCATGAAGCAACAAATGTATTGATTGAACAGGTAAAACCAGATGCGTTGTTTCATTTCGCAGCCTTATCTAATCCAAATTTTTGTGAGCAAAATATAGACTTATCGATGTCTATCAATGTTCTTGCTGCTGAATACCTGGCCCAACTTTGTCAAGTAAAAAATATTCCATTTGTTTTCACTTCAACTGATTTGGTTTTTGATGGACAAGCTGCACCTTATACAACGGATAGTCCGGCGGATGCTATTTGCCTTTACGGCAAACATAAACGGATCGCAGAACAAAAAATATTATCTCTTTATCCAAAAGCAATTATTGCACGTTGTCCATTGATGTATGGTTTTGCAAAAACGGCTCCCAACTCTTTATCCAATTGGGTCAACCAAATGAGAGAAGGAAATACGATTGGTGCTTTTACAGATGAATATCGAACGACGGCAAGTGGTGAGTCGGTGGTAGATGGACTTTTATTATTATTAGAAAAAAAGGTAAGCGGTATCTGGCACCTTGGCGGAAAAGAAAAAATATCCAGGTATGATTTTGCCATGAAGATGGCAGCAGTTTTCAACTTAGATAAAGCGCTCATTCGTGCAGTCAAACAAGTAGATATCGAAATGCCTGCTCCTCGCCCTGCGAATGTTTCTATGGATAGTTCTAAAACTTATGATTTGGGATTCAATCCTCCAAAGATCGATGAAGAGTTGAGGCGATTATTTAGGTGATTCATATATTCAACAGACGAATCTTATTTTGAGATCAATCTTTATTGTCGTCTATCAAAAAAAGTAATTGAAAGATTCCGAATATTGCTAGGAGTAAGCTGGTCACTCTTTCCCATATGATTCCATTCCATAAAATATTTAAGGCTAGAAAAATTATTAGGAGCATAAGCACAAACTTGATGGCCTCCCATACTTTGGAATCGAAATAATTTCTTAACAGAGGGTTGTTCTTTTTTCCTGTAATTAATATTCCTTTCCTAAAATGATTCCAATTTTCAGCATATCTTCCATTGGCGATGCATTCAAATTTTATAGGCAAAATATTTCCCTTTATTCCTAAAACGATATCTCTTGATAAGTTTCCAAAAGCATCAAATCTATACCATTTTATGGATTGCCAGGTGTATATTTTATTGTCTTCTATAACTTCAATTCCAAGATCTGTTATTTTTATCGTTCTGATTTTTTTGGGTAAAATTAGTTGATAGGAAAGAAACAAAAAAAGAGCTGATGCGAATGTTAATACACAGCATATAATCATTGAATATTTAGCAACGATCATTAGAATAATCATTCCTAGGATAGATTGAAAAATTACTTTTTTTCTTGAAGTTAATTCTAGTTTAAATTTCTTTTTCAAGGTAGTATAATATAGAATGCAAAGAGCAATGGTTGAATGCTAGAATAATTGAATTTTGAATGGCTTACGAGCGTGGGATTCGCATCAGAAGGCCATTCAAAATTCTAGCATTCAATTATTCAACTTCCCCCTCTAGTACGTTCCAAAGTATCGTCGTAAAAACCACTCTAAGGTCAACAATCCCATGAGTATAAAAAAGATCCATTTCAAATTCATGATTGAACGAGTCTTGGAGGTTTCGTAGATCGTTGGTTTTACGGTTCCTTTATTTTTGATGAGCGAAGCGATACTGGTCAGTTGATTAGGATAAACCATTTCGCCGCCATATTTTTCACTAAGCAATCGAAGTAAACCATGATCGGCAGTGGTTTCATATACTTCGAGTTGAATTGGTTGAACACTGAATTGTCCTTTGTAAGTTAATTGTTGTCCGTCGCTCATCACGGACGAGCGAAAGCTGTAATTCCCCACAGGAAAGAAACCAGAATTAAGTGTGTAAGACTTGCTCGTTTTGTTAAAAGTGAAATTAAAATCTTTTCCTTCACTATTTGTAATGGTTAAAGTCGCATCTGGTTCGTTAATCAATTCATAACTTTCATTATACAATTCCGCATCGAAATAAATAGATTCATTTTCATTGAAAATATTTTTATTTAGGCTGACGCGATACTTTCGTTTGTCTTCTTTCAAACTTAAGTATTGAATACTTTTGCTCAAAAGTTCATTATAGATGTCGTGAGTTTGATGTTGTAAAAAATCGAACAAGCGCCATTTCCAAATCCCTTCTGCGGCAAGGATACCCATTTTTGTATTGTTCTCTTCTCCGAAGAGAAGTAAAGGATATTTAGTGTCTACTTTCCCAATTCGTTGATAGAGTAAAACTTGAGTATTCGCATTGTCTTTAAATTCTCCGAAAGGAGAAAGCAAAGGAGCAAACTTAGGCAACTCAGAAGTGATTTTTTCATCAATATTGAACAAACTAAAATTACCAGAAACCGTTGCTTGTACATCATTGGTCTGTTGCCCTTGAGAAGTGATGGTTAACAAGCTTTGTTGTTGATTGAGTTGGTTGAAATCTGTTTGACTACCAACGACAAAAAGCATTGGAATTTTTTTATCCTTTAAGGTTTTGAAAACCGAGTTAGCTGGATTTCGCTTACTAGGTAATTGATGTAAAACTACAAAATCATAACCCGCTACATTCACTCCTGTGTCGTTAATAGTAGCCGTTGTGATTTGATAGTTTTTATTATTTGAAATACTTTGTTTAATGGCAGAAATATCAGGATGAGGTGTATTCGCAAGGATCAATATCTTTTGTCTAGCATCTAAAATATCGATAAAAATTTCTTTTACATTATTGACTTTAGTGACCTCGTCAGGCACAGAAGTTAAAGCAATTCGATAGCGAGCTACACCACTTTTATTGGCATCCAAAATAACTTCTTTCGTAGTGAAAAATTCGTTTTTGTTGATGCTGATCGGAATCTGTTTGATGCGTTCGTTGGTTCCTGCATTGGTGATGATAAGTTGTGTAGAAGTTCCAACACAATTTTGCGCAGCAACATCTACTTGGATACTAAATTTATCTCCTAGGTAAGCGATCTTATTATGAAAAACTCTTTTGATCAATAAATCTTTTTGCGCTGTAGTATCTCCCAAGGCAATGGTATAAATCGGAGCGGCCAATTTAGTTCCAGCATAAATCGGATTGCTCCCCTCATTATAAATACCATCTGTTGCTAAGATAACAGCACCTAAGTTTTGGTTGCTATACAAATCATACATCGATTTGAGCAAATCAGAAATATTACTGACTTTATCGGTGTATTCAAAATCAATACCCTCGCGTACTTCATTTCCAAAAGCATACTGTTTTAAGTCATATTCTTTTCCTAGCTCTTCACTTAATTTTTTAAAAGAATTTTGGTAAGTCTGTTTTTGTTCTTCCGACATATCGGCAATCACCGATTCAGAATGATCTTGAGCCAATACGACCACGGGTTTTTTCACCTCAGTGATCAAAGACTTGAGTAGGGGAGAAAGCAAAAGCATGCTTAAAAAAGTAACCGTTAGAAAACGGATGATTCCTAAAATCCAATTCAACGATTTTGATTGCTCTCGAAAAGATTGATTTTTATAATACAAAAAACCGGCAAATGCTAAACCTAGTAGGGCACAAAAAAGAATATACCAGGTTGGATATTGAAAACTAAGATTTTCCATCTATTGTTTTAGTTATGTTTTTAATGCTTTAATGATCTTTGATGACTTAAAAACAAAGCCCTTTACTTTGTGTTCCTTTTGTGTCTTTGTGATTCAAAAAAAATCATCGAGTAGAGTATTCATTTTCCTACTTATAACGGAAAAATCTTTGCAAAAGTAAACCCTTTGAGTAAAATTTTAACAATTGGAATGAAATTATTAAAAATAGGACTAATATAAAATCTTTTTCCATCTTAAATGGACACTATAACAGCACGTAAAATGACCTTAGATAGTTACAGAAAACCAACTATATTATTAAAAAAGATAAATATGTGTGAATTGGCATTGATTATGTGGTAAATAAGCTACAAACAAGATCTATTCACCTTAGTTTTATAAAAAATGAAAAAAGTAACGCTATTCCTATTTTGTATTTTTTTCTTAGGTACAGCCTCTTTTGCGCAGACGCTTCAAGACGTTAAGAAGCCACAACTAGCTCAAAAAATTGATTATCATACTCAAAAGCATCAAGATTTACGGAATCGTAAGAATGATATCCTTCGGAGACATGGTTGGAATTCTAAGCAAATGAAGGATAATGAAGAGCTGATTAAGGAAGCTTTGGCGACGAACTATAAGGTGGCTAAAAAGATATTGAAAGAGCATGGACTGCCTACGAACAGCATGGTAGGAGAAAAAAGTGCGCATAATTTTTGGGAAATGGTGATCCATTTTGATCAAGATCCTGATTTGCAGCGCAAAGTAGTTTCTATGATGGATAAAGCAATGAAAATCAATGATATATCAAAAAAGGATTTTGCCTATTTATCTGACCGTTTGATGATTAATTCAGGACGGGAGCAATATTATGGTACGCAGCTTTTGTATGATGAAAAAAGTAAAAGCTATAAGCCGCATCCAATTCAAGATCAGAAAAATGTAGATATACATAGAGCTGATATGGGTTTGCCACCGATGCAAAATTACATCGCCACCATGAATGATAATTTTGATGGGACCGTCCGAAAACCAAAGCCAAAAAGAGGAAGACACGAAAGAGACGGAAAAAAGAGACCATTCGGTCCTCAACCTCCAAAAGGATAATTGGGCTTTCGCCTAAAATAATCAGGACAAACGCATCAAAAGATATACACGTTTTAAGGGGTTGGAAGCCAGAAAATTTACGGTCTGATCCCGTTCAAAAATGGGAGAGTTTAAATTCTCTAGCGTTTTTGTTTCCTTTTTTTGTTCCGTTCGAAAGTGCATAGGGTTGAAGCTTAATGTTACAAATCGAGTGATTTACGTTAGAAGTGGCGGGTTGGGAAAGGCAAAATAGGA
>CAYTVR010000136.1:0-18496 GCA_964441245.1 uncultured Saprospiraceae bacterium
GATTTCCAGAATAATCTCTTTGTGCAAATAACACGGTATTCCAAAAACTATACATCCTTTCCAAATGTGGCGTCCAATTGCCATCTGGAATTTTGGCATTAAAAACAGGACCGATTAATTCATCTATTTGTACTCGACTATAGAAAGCATCAACAAAAATCTTGACATCGTCTTTGTCTACTATATCATTCATATATTTTTTTTAAGAAAGTAATTTTATAAAAAGAAACTTCATTTTCCGAAAGGAAAGAAGACCGATAAATGTCTAAAAAATAATTGGAAAAACATTACTTTTATTTGAGGTTATTTATTTTAGCATATGACCTTTAGCAATTTCATTGATCATACCCTTGAATACAATTCCATGTAAAGGTACTACAGAATACCAATAAAGTCTACCAAGTATTCCTTGTGGTCGAAAAGTGGCCGTTTGTACAAGTTGATCATTTTTGATTTTAAATTCTAACCAAGCTTCCCCGGGTAATTTCATTTCAGCAAATAACAATAATCTTCCTTCCTCTTTATTCGCATACAATACTCTCCAAAAATCCAATGCATCACCAGATTCCAAATCTGTTGTATTTGTCCTTCCTCGTCTCAACCCAACTCCACCAAATAGTTTATCAATATAACCTCTTATTTTCCATAAAAAATTAGCATGGTACCATCCATTGTCTCCACCAATACTCCAGATTTTGTTGGTCACTAATTCTTGTGAGACAATATTTCTTTGTCGAATATCTTTAAAACATCCAAAAGTAGGTACATCAATAAACTCTGAAATATTGAATTTTTTAACCCCACTCACTTGAGAATCTTTCCAACTAGAAACAATCTGATTGGCATCAATTTTACTGAAGGCTCTTTGTAGAGTTTTTAGATATGGTTCAGGAAAAATATTTAGGATGTCATTGATTTTTGTATTTCTACAAACCACTTCTATTTTCATACTTTCGACAAGGGACACTGCTAACTTATAAGAAGTAGAAGTGACAAAATACAACCAATAAGAAGATAGTTTAGGCGTCATGACAGGGACCGTATATATCTGCCGATTTAAGTTTCTAAATCTAGAAAAATTCAATAGCATTTCTTTGTAGGTAAGAATGTCAGGACCACCAATATCAAAATGTTGATCGAAAACTTTTTCGTTCATTAATGCTTTTTCCAGAAACTTTAAAACATCTCTAATTCCTATGGGTTGACATTTGGTATTTAACCATTTGGGAGCCACCATAATAGGTAGTTTCTCTACTAAATCTCTGATGATTTCGAAGGAAGCACTGCCTGAGCCCATGATGATCCCCGCTCTCAGTGTTGTTAAACTAAACTGATTCTCACCTAAAATATTTTCTACATTTTTACGGGATTGCAAATGCTTCGATAATTCGTTTTCGTTAACAATTCCGCTTAGATAAATCACATGTTTTGCACTTGTTCTATTCAAGGCATTTTTAAAATTTATAGCAGCCGATTCTTCGAGTTTGTCATATTCATTTGAATTCGACATAGAATGAATCAAATAGTACGCTGCATCAATATCATTTGGAATTTTGTCTAATGACTTTTGGTCTAAAAAATCAACTTGAATAATTTCTATCAAAGATTTAACAGAAGTAGGTGGATTAAAACGGTTGGGATCTCTGACACAACAAATAACCTGATGACCATTTTTAACTAATATGGGCAACAATCGTTTCCCAATATACCCTGTTGCTCCTGTTAATAATATTTTCATAATTGATCCTTTTTAATTCATTATGATAAGATTCTAAATCTCCAAAACAGTAGGAGTTATTGTTCCTTTAGTAAAAATAACCATTTGATTCATGTAATGTTAACAAAATAATTTCATATTGGTTTTACTAGGATCTTGTCAAGAATTGAATGCTCCTTCGATAACTGTTTTATCTAGTTCCAATTGTTCCATTTTTTCCATTTTGTGTTCCATTTTTTTATTAAAAAGGAAAGTGGTGAATTTCTTTTTCCTATAAAATTAGGAATTAAGAAGATATAAATATTTGATCTTATGATGAGATCGGATCGTCACTAAAAACAGAAAAGGAGCATTGAATACTTGGAATTCGATTTTAATAGTCAAACCAAAGAGAATAGGATTCTTTTAAAGAAAAGTAAAATGAGTTATAATAAAGTAGGAGAGCAGGTGTTTAAACCACCTTTGAACCAATGAAAAAGCCAATCATTATAGACTGGCTTTTTTGTTTTTATAAACAGCTGATTATCAGTGTTTTGTTATGGTCGGGAAGACTGGATTCGAACCAGCGACCCCACGCCCCCCAGGCGTGTGCGCTACCGGACTGCGCTACATCCCGATTTAAATGACTTGGCTGCTAATTTAAAATTATCTAGCAGGGGAGCGCAAATTTATCAAAAAAAAGGGAATTAAGCAGTAATCGCTAAGGAATATCAGCTACTTCTTATTCTCCACTCGATGTATTTCATCATTTTTTCTTTGTAATACCCTTCCTTATACAATCAACTGTGCAGAAAATGCCAAAAGGGTTGTCTGGGATTTTTCAAAAAATCACCTTCTGCATATCGTCTGACAAAGCGATTTTTAAATGGTTATTCTAATCAACAATCTCATTGCCTCCATGTTACTACGTCAACTATTTAATAAAACTATTCTCATAATCAAAAACTAAAAAAATGAATTCTTTTAAATTGTATTTAAACTTTTTTGCAATGTTATTAATGGTATCAACATTTGTAGCATGCGGAGACGATGAGACTCCTGAGCCAACTCCTGAAACCATTACGGAAATTGCTGCGGCAAACTCCAGTCTTTCCACTCTAGTTGCAGCATTACAACGAACTGGATTAGATGAAACGCTTAATGCTAGTGGCAACTTTACGGTATTCGCTCCAACTAATGCTGCTTTTACTGCGGCTAATATAGATTTATCAGCATTGTCTGATGACAAATTAAAAGACATCCTTTTATACCATGTCATTGGTGCTGAAATAAAAGCGGGAGATATCGCGGATGGACAAACTTATGCAGCTTCACTTTCAACAGGTGGTCCTTTAATGTCTTCTTTATCTTTACTAATTGAAAAAGGTACGAATGTAAAAATCAATAATGTCGCAACTGTAAGTACAGCTGATGTTGATGCAACTAACGGTGTCATCCATATCGTAGATGCAGTGCTGACTCGTCTAGATGTCGTAGGTCATGCTGTAGCGAATAGTAATTTTACTTCTTTAGTAAGTGCCTTGGGTGATGCTGATGGTGACTTGGTCAATGTTTTGCAAGGAGATGGACCTTTCACTGTTTTCGCTCCTCTAAATACTGCCTTTGCAGATATTACAGATATTACAGATGACCTAACTACTGCACAATTAGCTGATGTATTGACTTATCATGTGGTAGGTGGAAATAACACAGCTGGAATTTTAGAAGATGGAGATTATGCGACTGTTAATGGTGCATCATTCTCAGTGAGTACAGGAACAGAGGTAATTATTACAGATGAAGGTGACGGAGAATCAAAAGTTGTGCTGACTGATGTTCAAGCTACGAATGGAGTGATTCATGTTTTAAATAGGGTATTAATTCCTACGCTTTAGACAAGATAACGATTCCTAAATTAGATTACTCTAATAGTAAAATAATTTTAAAAATGCCTTCGAACGTGGTCTTCACGTTCGAGGGTATTTTTTTTATGAAAAAATGTAATCATGATCTTGATATTCATTCTAATAAGAATTTTGTGTTGTGTTTTTTCAATTGAAAGAGTCCCTATCATTCCTATTGCAACAGTTATTTGATGATTATTTTTGAAAAGGAAAAATACTTGTTATTTTGAGGCGAATTGAAAATAATGATTATAGGCCTTTGATTAAAACAAATTTTCAAAAAAATGAGAAACTTTCCAGTGCTGATTCTTCTAATTTACCTTTTTGTTTTTTCTTTTTCATGTCAAAGATCTTCACCCCAAACAGATAGCCTCACGAAACCATCAACTAAGGAAGACGTAAAGAAAACACAAGCACTCATTCTTACCCAAGCTTTTGAATTTGATCCATCCAATAAAAATAAGGTAACAGGTGATTACATTGCCCAAACAAAAATCACGATACCACAAAACTTAGCTACTCAAAGTAAATGGATCATGTTTGAGGGACCTGTTTTAGAAAATGACTTAGTGGCCTATCGATATTATGCAGATAGTCGACACCGTTTTGATATTTTTGGCAAAACTGTTTCAGATTTGGTCATGGATACCGTTAGTTGGGATTATCATGGTATCATGAATTGGGGATCTGATATTTTGAAAGTCGGTAATTCTTTAGGATTAGGAAGCCCTGCTATTTGGTACAAAGGTACACTCCATACCTTGTCTAACTGCGAAGAAAAAACAATTGAAATAATCGAAAATACGAATCAGAAATCTCTGATTAGGACTACTTTTAAGGGACTAAAAGTAAAAGAAGAAACCTTTGATCTTGTTCAAGATTGGAGTATAGTAACTGGAAAACCGTGGTCTGAAATACATTTAAAAGTTGAAAATGAATCTTTGCCTGAGGGCATGAGCTTTGCTACGGGTATTGCAAAACATTTACCTGAAATCATTGAAGATGAAACGGCCGATTATTTCTATGCAATGAATTGGGGGAAACAATCTTTTCACAAAGAAAATATGGGAATGGCGATTTTGGCTCCCAAAAAATTTCAGCCAGAGCAGGTGGCAGATGATTTAAGTCATGCCTATATTTTTAAAAATGCGAATAAAGAAGTGCGATATCGTTTTTTGTCTGTTTGGGAAAGAGATCAAAATGGAATAAAAGATGCCAATGGATTCAAACAACTTGTGGAGAAGTTGAGCCAATAGCTTACATATTGTGATGCGCTAGTTTTATTTGTATTAGAGTTTTAATATTTTACCAATCTTTTTTTACCTAGTAGGAAAATTTGAAATGGAAGTTGCTTAAATGATAATGGTGATGAAGCCGGTGATTTTTTTAAATTTTACTTATTCTAAATGAAAAGACTTGAACAAACATGGCGATGGTATGGTCCCAATGATAGCGTTAGCCTTGCTGATATTCGACAAGCAGGAGCAACTGGAATAGTGACGTCGCTTCATCATATTCCAAATGGTGAAGTTTGGCCAGTTAAAGATATTCAAGAACGAAAAAATGAAATTGAAGCTGCAGGTTTAACTTGGTCGGTCGTCGAAAGTATTCCTGTTCACGAAGATATTAAGCGAGCATCGGGTAATTATTTACAATACATTGAAAATTATAAAGAAAGCATTTATAATTTATCAAAATGTGATATTCGAATTGTCACGTACAATTTTATGCCTGTAATGGATTGGTCAAGAACAGCATTAGATCACCGAATGGAGGATGGTTCTACAGCGCTTTTTTTTGAAAAAAATGCTTTTGCCGCTTTTGATTTATTTATACTGCAAAGGCCGAATGCCGCAGCGGATTATTCAGCAGAAAGCATTGAGAAAGCTAAGATTCGGATGGCTGAAATGACAGATGCTGAAAAAGAAAAATTGACTGAAAATATCATTTCAGGCTTACCTGGAGGGACTGTAGAAGGTGCGCTCAATTTGGAAAAATTTCAAGCTGATTTGGATACCTATCAACATATTAATGCAGAAACTTTACGAAATAATTTGATTTACTTTTTACAAAAAATTACCCCGACGGCTGAAAAGGTGAAGGTGAAATTAGCGATTCATCCAGATGATCCACCATTCCCATTATTAGGTCTTCCTCGGATTTTAAGTACGGAGGCGGACGTAGATTTTATTTTTGAAAAAGTGAAATCCTCTTCGAATGGTTTGTGCTTTTGTACGGGATCATTCGGTGTTCGACCAGATAATGACTTACCGAAAATGGCAGCGAAATTTGGCAGCAGAATTAACTTTATTCATCTCAGAGCAACGAAGCGGGACGAAGAAGGTAATTTTTATGAAGCAGATCATTTGAATGGGGATGTAGACATGTATGCCGTAGTTAAAAATTTATTGATAGCAGCAGGAGAACAAAATTGCGTAATTCCAATGCGACCAGATCACGGCCATAAAATGTTAGATGATTTGGATAAAACAACCAACCCAGGATATTCTGCTATCGGACGATTAAGAGGATTAGCAGAGTTGCGAGGATTAGAGTATGGGATTTTACGATCCGAAAAAAATAATGAAAAGTATGGCTGATGATTATCAATTTTTGGGTGAAGATTTTTTGTTGCAAAATGATGTTGCAGCATTTTTATATCATACTCATGCTAAAGAATTGCCGATCATTGATTATCACAATCATTTGCGACCAGAGGATATTGCCAATAACAAACAATTTACAAATATTACAGAAGCTTGGTTGAAAGGAGATCATTATAAATGGCGTGCCATGCGTGCCAATGGAGTCCATGAAAAATATATCACCGGTAATGCAAGTGATGAAGAGAAGTTTATAAAATGGGCGACAACGATTCCTTACACCATGAGAAATCCATTATATCATTGGACCCATTTGGAGTTACAACGATATTTTGGAATAGAAAAACTATTGGACTTTGATTCTGCTAAAGATATTTATGAGCAAACGAATCATGCTCTGCAACAACCTGAAAATAAGGTGAAAGGTTTGCTGAAAAAAATGAAGGTTGAAGTGGTTTGTACGACTGACCATCCAACGGATAGTTTAGCATTTCATCAGCAAGAATTCAACTCAGAGAGTGATTTAAAAATGTTGCCCACTTTTCGACCAGATAAATTTGTAGTAATTGATCATCCTGATTTTTTAGTTTTTTTAGAAAAAATGGAAAATATCATCGGTCATGATATCTCTACTTTTGATGAATTAATGGCTGCTTTAGAAAATCGAATTGAATTTTTTCATTCCTTAGGTTGTCAATTAGCGGATCATGGTTTAGGACAACTTTTTGATATCGATTTTCATAAAAAGAATTTGGATGCTATTTTACAAAAAAGAAAAAGTAAGAAGAAGGTGAAGCGAAAGGATGTTGCTGCTTTTCAAATGGCGATGCTTCATGAATTGAGCAAACTTTATCATCAGAAAAATTGGACCATGCAATTTCATTTAGGAGCAATTCGAAATAACAATCATCGTTTGCTCAATCTAATCGGTGCAGATGTAGGAGCGGATAGCATTGCAGATTTTGAACAAGCGAAAGGGCTTTCCTCCTTTCTAAATCGCTTAGATGCTCAAGGGAAATTGACCAAAACAATTTTATATAATCTAAACCCAAGAGATAACGAAGTCTTTGCGACCATGATGGGCAATTTTAATGACGGTACTCAAGCAGGAAAAATTCAATGGGGTTCTGCATGGTGGTTTTTAGATCAAAAAGACGGGATCGAAAAACAAATCAATACGCTGAGTAATATGGGATTGTTGAGTCGCTTCATTGGTATGCTTACGGATAGCCGAAGTTTTTTATCCTTTCCTCGACATGAATATTTTCGGAGAATTTTATGTAATCTAATCGGTAAAGATGTCGTAAACGGCGAATTACCTAATGATATGAATTGGCTAGGAAAAATGGTAGAAAATATATGCTATAGAAATGCAAAAGAATATTTCAAATTTTAAAGCAACTTCATTTATAAAAATAACCATGACTACTACACTCGAAAATTTAAATAAATGAAAAAGGTCCAGCTGAGGGAAAAACAAAAATAAATGAAACAATACTTTTACATGTTTTTATTGATTAGTTTTTTAAGCACTTCCTGTCAGCAAATAAGCGACCAGAAGATAGCCTACCTAGCCCACACCTTACCTGTGACTCATCCGGTACACAAAGGAATGGAAGTATTTGCACAAGAGGTTTTAAAACAATCGAATGGAAAATTGACCATCAAAATATTTCCAGATGGGCAGCTTGGATCAGAGCGAGAGGTTTTAGAATTACTTCAAATCGGTAGCATCGCCATGACAAAAGTAAGCGCAGCTGTGATGTCCAACTTTGCTCCTGAATATAAGGTGATGGGCGTCCCTTATTTATTCCGAGACAAGGCCCACTTGTTTAATGTGCTAGAAGGAAAGATCGGGGAAGATATACTAGAGGCGGGTAGTGAGTATTTATTGCGAGGACTTTGTTTTTATGATGCAGGTAGTCGAAGTTTTTATACGAAAGAGAAACTCATAAAATCACCTGAAGATCTTGATGGATTAAAAATAAGAGTGATGAATCATCAAATGTCCGTTGATATGGTCAACCAAATGGGGGGATCTGCCACACCAATGGCTTATGGCGAATTGTATACCGCTTTACAACAAGGTGTGGTAGATGGAGCCGAAAATAATCCTCCTTCATTTGTCACTTCTGGACATTACGAAGTTTGTAAATTTTATACCCTCGACGAACATAGCTCTATACCTGATGTGCTAGTAGTAGGTACGAAATATTGGCAGACGCTTAGCGCAAAAGAACAAGCTTGGATGAAAACTGCTGCAAAAGTTTCGGTAAAAGCACAAAAAGAATTTTGGAGTAAAAATGTAGAGGAGTGTATGGTAAAGCTCAAGGCTGCCAATGTAGAAATTTATACACCTCAAAAATCACTCTTTGCCGATAAAACAAAATCAGTATTGTTAGAATTTACAAAAGATCCAAAAATGAAAAAATTAGTTGAAGCTATTCAAAATCAATAAGTAGGATGACAAAGATATATGATTTTATAAATCGAGTGATTGAAAATTTACTTATACTTATTTTTGCTCTCTTAGTCATAGATGTTTTATGGCAAGTGTTTGGGCGATATGTATTGCAGCAATCTTTTTCTTTTACAGAAGAATTTGCAAGATTCGCTTTGATCTGGCTATCCATTCTTGGCGCAGCTTATCTAAATGGAAAACGAGAGCATTTATCAATGGATTTTTTATTAAGAAAATTAAGTCCTGAAAAGAAAAGAAAGCGCATGCAAATTATAGAAATATTGATGTTCATTTTTGCATTGGTCGTCATGGTTATTGGTGGCGGTAACTTAGTTTATACCACACTCTACCTCGGCCAAGTTTCACCAGCAATGCATATCTCACTTGGATATGTTTATGCGATTGTTCCAATTAGTGGCTTACTGATCATGTTCTATTCTATTTATAATTTTACCCAATATGGAAATCAAAGAATTTAAGTTTATTCATAACGGAATCTTTTTTTGAAAAAATCAAGTTTGTTTTTTTAGGATCGACCTTATACATTTTAGAGGAAAAAGAGATGAAAAGTGGTTATCTAAAATTAAGAAAATCCTGCTCAGATAAACTCAAGTTTCAAAACGAAAACAAATTTATGTCAATAGAAATTATAAGTATACTCTTTTTGTTCCTAAGCTTCTTTGCTTTACTAGCCTATGGAGTTCCTGTGGCCTACAGTATCGGAATTTCTACTACATTGACGATCTTAATCAATATTGTGGCCCTACCTGGCATTACAACCGTAGCTCAGCGAATGACTACTGGAATAGATAGTTTTGCCCTTTTGGCCATTCCCTTTTTTGTATTAGCAGGAGAATTAATGAATCGAGGAGGAATAGCCAATAGATTGATCAATTTTGCCAAATCCCTGATGGGGAGTTTGCCCGGAGGTTTAGCTTACGTAAATATTTTAGCAGCGATGCTATTCGGTGCTATTTCAGGATCTGCAGTTGCTGCGGCTTCTGCCATTGGAAGTGTGATGACTAATCGGATGGAAGATGAAGGTTATCCCCGATCATTTAGTGCGGCCTTAAATATTACCTCTTCCACAACAGGATTGTTAATCCCGCCAAGTAATGTATTGATTGTTTATGCTTTAGCTAGTGGGGGAGCAGCTTCTGTAGCGTCCCTTTTTATTGCGGGCTACTTACCAGGTATTTTGGTAGGACTGGCATTGATGTTAGTGGCCGCCTATTATTCTCGAAAGTATAAATTTGCCAAAGGAGAGCGCGTCTCTGTCACTAAGGTTTTTGCAGATTTTCGAAGTGCTTTTTTTAGTCTATTAATGTTAGTCATTATTGTAGGTGGGATTGTCAAAGGAATTTTTACAGCGACAGAAGCAGCAGCGATTGCAGTTTTATATGCGGTGATTTTAGGATTTGCCTATCGAACGATTAGGGTGAAAGATCTTCCTGACATTTTATTGAATAGTGCAAAAACTACTGCTATTGTCATGTTTCTGATTTGTACTTCGATGGCTATGTCTTGGTTGTTTTCTTTTGAAAGTATTCCACAATTGATGACAGGATTTTTATTAGAAACAGTAAGTAATCCATTTTTGATTTTTTTACTGATCAATTTTACCTTGTTGGTCGTCGGAACTTTTATGGATATGACTCCCGCCATCTTAATTTTTACGCCCATTTTTTTACCAGTAGTAACTGAGTTAGGAATGGATCCCGTTCACTTCGGAATTATCATGGTATTGAATCTTTGTATCGGCATTTGTACGCCTCCTGTGGGAACGCTTCTCTTTGTTGGAGCAGGAGTAGCAAAAATTTCGGTATCAGAAGTGATTAAACCTTTAATTCCATTTTTAGCGGCGATGATTGCCGTATTGTTTTTGGTCACTTTTTTTGAAGAGATTTCTTTATGGTTACCAAGCCTTTTTGGGTTATAAATTTTTGTAATTGATGGAATATAATTTGTCCTTAAAAAGTAACTTAAGGTCTTCGATAGAAACTAGTTTTTTAAATTAAAAAATAAAATAAAACAATGAGCAACACAAATTTTGAAGTGAGGTACACGACCAATCCCCATGATTTTAAGCAGTATGATACGACCAGAATACGTGAGGATTTTTTAGTGCAAAACCTGATGGAATCTGATAAAATAAACTTAGTTTATTCGCATTATGACCGCTATATAGTTGGAGGCGTGGTTCCCCAAAATGGATCACTAAAATTAGAAACCATTGATCCGCTAAAAGCAAATTATTTTTTAGAACGACGAGAGTTAGGAATTATTAATATTGGAGCGCCAGGAAAAATTGAGGTTGATGGAAAGTCCTTTGATATTGGTCATAAGGAAGCTCTTTATGTAGGAAGAGGAAGTAAAGATGTTATATTTTCTGGCGAGGGGGCTAGGTATTATTTGAACTCTGCTCCAGCACATCATGCTTTTCCTACAAAACAAATTACACAAGCGGATGCGGAAATCGTTGAATTAGGAACATTAAAAACTTCTAACGCTCGGACCATTCGTAAGTTGATTGTGAATAGTGTCGTGGAGACTTGTCAATTGCAAATGGGAATGACAGAATTGAAAGAAGGCTCGGTGTGGAATACTATGCCAGCACATATACATGATAGAAGAATGGAAGTATATCTTTATTTTGAAGTGCCCAATGACCAAGCGGTCTGTCATTTTATGGGACAGAAGGAAGAAACACGTGGCATTTGGTTAGGAAATGAGCAGGCTGTTATTTGTCCTCCATGGTCAATGCATTGTGGTTCTGGAACGAGCAATTATGCTTTTATTTGGGGAATGTGTGGAGAAAATTTGGACTATGGAGATATGGATGGTTTTTTACCTTCTGAAATGAAATAATGAAGTTGTTTTAAAATGATGTTCAAAGTCGAAGATAAAGGCTTGATATTCAGGACGTCCGCCTCAGGTGGATTAAGTTTCATAGCCCTAGCTACGGGACGAGAAAAAGCTGAAGCACCTGGTGATCAATGCTTTGTCTGTAGACATGAAGCTCTATTTTAAAAAAACTTCAATGAGTGAGGATTTACGTCATAGGATTTTAGGCGAATAATTTATTCGATAAGAATATTTAGGGAACAGTAGTTCGTACTTTCGAAAAAGAAATTTTAAATACCTCAATAATTGAGTTTTGAATTCCCCTAAATCGCGATATTTTCCGTTAGTGGGATATTCAAAATTCAATTATTCTCACATTCAAGATGATCATCAGAGGCAAAGTTAAAAAGTTATATAATTTTGTCCAAGCACTTATTTGCTAGTCATTGTAATACGTCAATGTTTTTCTATCTTTAAAGAATGAATAATCAAAATATTCCAGATACATCATCCTATTCTTTTTTTAAAAAAATAGCCTTGTTTGCTCGATTAAGTGGGCCAGGTTGGATACAAGCTGCGGTGACTTTGGGCGGAGGTACCTTAGTTGGCGCATTGTATTTAGGAGTGATTGGAGGCTATAAATTCTTGTGGTTACAACCTCTAGCTATGCTATGTGGTGTCATTATGCTGATGGCTATTAGTTATGTTACTTTGAGTAAAGACAATTTTGAAGATCGTCCTTTCGAATTAGCTAAAAGGAATGTGTCTCCACTTTTAGCTTGGGGTTGGTTGATCGCAACAGTGGTCGCGAATGTCGTTTTTTGTTCCGCTCAATTTGCATTAGGTGCCGATGCTGTTCAAGGGAATCTAGGTGGTGAGGAAATTAATCCATATCTTATTACAGCCGTATTTTTTATCATTAGTTTAACGTTGATTTGGTTGTTTTCTGGAGAAGGCCGTGCATCTAAAGTGATTGATTCTGTGATTAAAAGTTTAGTAGCAGTGATCGTGCTATGTTTTATAGGAGTGGTGATCACTTTAGCGATCAATGGTGCGATTGATTGGAAAGCTTTATTTTTAGGAATCATTCCTGATTTTACAGCGCTTTTTCATCCTGTAAATACTTATGATCCTTTCCTGCAAGCATCAGGAAATTACCAAGAATTTTGGAAAGGCTTCATTGCGGATAGTCAGCGAAATATTATCATTGGAGCCTTTGGTACCGCAGTAGGAATCAACATGACCTTTTTGTTACCTTATACTTTGTTGAAAAAAAAGTGGAACAAAACACATCGAGAATTATCTCGTTATGATTTGGTTTTAGGTTTATTTATTCCATTTATTATTGGAGCATCGTGTTTAATCATTTCTACCGCCTCTCAGTTCCATGCGAATAAAAATGGGATCATTAGTGAAACGGCCTATCACGGAGTTTTGGATAAAAGACTAAGCGCAGAATTCCCAAATTTTAAAAACTTTACAAAAGAGAAAAAAGCAACATTGCGTCAAGCGGTACCACAAGTGGATAAAGATCTCAGTATTATGTTAGCCAAACGAAGTGCCAATGATTTGGCTAAGTCATTAATTCCTTTCTTAGGAAGTTGGTCACAATTTATTTTTGGAATTGGAATTTTAGCAATGGCATTAAGCACGATGTTGGTACATATGATGATGAATGGATTTGCGATCAGCGAAGCTTTTGGTCAACCAGGACAACGGAAAATATTTTTAATTGGCGCATCGATTCCTGCCTTGACTGGATTATTTTCTCCAATTCTTTGGCAAGGAACAGTCAAAGCGGCATTGGTCGTTCCAGCTTCGGTCATTGCCACGACTTTACTGCCAATTGCTTATTTAGTCTTTATATTATTGATGAATTCTAAAAAAGCTTTGGGTGATGACTTACCTCAAAAAAGATGGGTGATCAATATATTGATGGGGATGGCTACTGGTATCGCCTATTTCGCAGCTTACTGGGCTTTGGTTGGAAAATATCAAAGTCAAAATTTATACGAACAAGGTTTCGCTTTTGTAGGAATCATAGGCTTAACCTTCTTATCTTTGTATGGTGTATTTAGTTTTTATAAAAAAGAAAATAAATCATTGTGATTACTTTTGGCATTATAGGTGGAGGAATGATTGCTGAGTTTCATGCTCAAGCTATTTTAGCAATGGGCGAAA
The DNA here is from genome assembly GCA_964441245.1 of uncultured Saprospiraceae bacterium. GTDB lineage: Bacteria > Bacteroidota > Bacteroidia > Chitinophagales > Saprospiraceae > JALZUU01. The sequence continues at coordinate 13,690 of CAYTVR010000136.1, forward strand.
ATGTAAAACTTGGAGCCATTTATGCTCGAAATCCACAGAAAGCAAAATTATTAGGAGAAAAATATGATTGTTTATCCTTTTCAAAATTAGAGGAATTTTTAGCACAAGAAGCCATTGATATCGTAAGCATTGCAACTCCTTCCGGTGCTCATTTAGAACCGGCGATCGCTGCTGCTAAAGCAAAAAAACATATCATTTGCGAAAAGCCATTGGAGGTAACTCCTGCTCGAATTGAAGCAATGATAAAAGTAGCCAAGCAGGAACAAGTCTTGCTTTCAGGTATTTTTAATCGAAGATTTAATCCAGCGGTAGCGCAATTAAAATGGGCTATAGAAAATAATCGCTTTGGAAAATTGACCCTTTGCGATGCACAAATAAAATGGTTTCGTACGCAAGAATATTATGACTCTGGACAATGGAGAGGGACCATGGAATTAGATGGTGGAGGCGCCTTGATGAATCAATCTATTCATACCATTGATTTATTATTGTATTTGGTGGGAAATGTAAAAAGAGTTTCTGCCTCCATGGCTTTGTTGGCACACAAAAATATCAAGGTAGAAGATACCGCCGTAGCTATTTTGGAATTTGAAAATGGAGCATTGGGAACCATTCAAGGTTCAACCGCATGTTGGTCATCGACAGGGCATCCTGCAGAAATTCAAATTTGTGGAAATCAAGGTTCTGTATTTTTGAGTGATGAATCTTTTCGCATTTGGGATTTTTCAAAAGAAGCTGCACAAGATATTTATGTCAAAGAAAATCTAATGAAAGGAAGTGCCATCGGACTAGGTGCTAATGATCCTAATGCAATTAATTTTATTGGCCATCAACGGAATTTTGAAAACGTAATCGAGTCCCTTCAAAAAGGAAGACCGCCTTTCATTTCAGGAGAAGAGGCGATGAAATCTGTTCGGCTGATTGATGCCATTTATCGAAGTGCAAAAGAGAATGGACAATGGATAAGTCTTTAATAACGAATATCCAATAACCAACAATTAATATGATACTTACAGGATTTACAGATGAAGCCTCCAATGATGTTTTACAACAAATTCAAGTGACAAAAGAATTAGGATGGAAATATTTATCTGCAAGAACAATGGGAAGAGCGAATATTCATGATCTATCTGAAGTTGAATTTGAAAATGTATTTGAATTGTTACAAGAAAATCAAATTCAAGTAGCTGAGTTTGGAACATTGATCGGGAGTTGGTCCAAAAGCATTGGGTCGGATTGGGAAATTACCCTTGCGGAAATTAAACGCTGTATTCCTCGGATGCAACGACTGAATGTAAAATATGCAAGAGTAATGTCATTTGCTCAAGAAAAATGGGGCGAAGATCAAGCGGAAAAAGAACGCTTCCGAAGGCTGCGAGAAATTGTCGCTCGATTTAAAGATGCAGGCTTAGAAGCGCTTCATGAAAATTGTATGAACTGGGGTGGATTTTCTGCGGATCACACTTTGCGATTATTGGATGAGGTGCCTGATTTACGTTTGGTTTTTGATACCGGCAATCCTATTTTTCAAAGAGACCGATCTAAGCCTGAACCTTTTCCGTGGCAAAGTGCTTTCGAATTTTATCAAAAAGTAAAGCATGCTATTGCGCACATTCATGTCAAAGATGGTATCATGCACCAAGAAGTAGGTGAACCTGAATACACGTTTGCAGGAGAGGGCAAGGCAGAGTTAGACAAGATTTTTAAGGATTTAAAAAAAGAAAAGTATCAAGGGTTTATTGCCATTGAACCACATATGGGAAAGGTTTTTCATTTGAAAGAAGAAACTACTGATCCCCAATTTGCGTATAATATTTATAAAGAGTATGGTCAGCGTTTGGAGCGCTTTTTAAAGCAATCATCCAATTAAAATTAAAGAGGTAAATATTTCAATCATTGAAAATAAATGTTTAAACAAAAATCATTTATAATTTTGTCGGTCTTTTTCTGTCTAGCTTTTTTTACAAAAAAAACGGAAAAAGAAAAAGAGATTTCAACGAAAGTTGAATTAGGAAAAGAATTGTTTTTTGATAAAATACTTTCTTTAGATCAAACGATATCTTGTGCGAGTTGTCATCAACCTCAGTTGGCATTTGCAGATAGCGTCGCTTTTTCCAAGGGAGTAGGAGGGGAGATCGGAACAAGGAATACACCTTCGGTAATGAACATGGCATTTAGACCTTACTTTTTTTATGATGGTCGAGAAGCTACGTTGGAATCACAAGCACTTGTTCCCATTGAAAATGCTCATGAGATGCATTTAGATTTCGAACTTGCCATTCAAAGAATTAATGCAAGTGATTTTTATCTCCAATCTTTTGAAAAAGTATATGCTTCTCTTCCGGATTCTGCTAATATTTTGAATGCCCTGGCAGAATTTCAACGAAGTTTGGAAAGTGATGGCTCGGCTCCGCATGATCAATGGCTGAATGGATTTGATGATCATGCCATGAGTGCTTCACAAATAAGAGGGCGAGAATTATTTCTTGTAAAAGCTAAATGTTTTGATTGTCATTTTACTCCAGATTTTACGGGTGATGAATTTCGAAATGTCGGTTTATTTGATGGTGAAGAGAGAAACGATCGAGGTCGATTTGAAATGACCAAAGACTCTACAGATTTAGGAAAATTTAAAGTACCTGGTTTACGAAATGTAGCTTTGACTGCTCCCTATATGCACAATGGAGAATTTAAAACTTTGGAAGAGGTAGTTGAGTTTTATAGTGATCCGTATAAATTTGTACCCAACCCAATCAACATCGATAGCCTGATGAAGGAACCTTTAAATCTGTCGCAGTCTGAACAATTAGATTTAGTTAATTTTTTGCATTCCTTGACCGATCAGACTTTTCCATTTGTTGTCGACTAATGTTCTTTCGAGTTTTGCTATTCGAATGCTTACTCTTTTGCCCCTTGTCATGTAAATATCCACTTACTAATATCGAAGTTGTTTAAAAACTCCAAATATGCTTGCGAAATGAGATTTTTGTCCAACTCGTCAGCTTTTTAATCGCTCGTCCGTACGGATGAACTCATAAAAGAGCTTCGATTTGATCAAAAATTCAATTTCTCAGCTTTGTTTCGAATTCTCAAACAACTTCATCATATTGTTGGTTTATTTGGTGAATGATCACCGAGATTCTCCGATACATTTACCCTTCTCTATTCCAATATAAACGGTTATTTTTATTCCATCCTAGTAGCATTTTTTTGAATTAAATTCATTTTTTATATTTTTTTTTCAATCTCAGGCAGCATTCTGACAATAAGGAGGTAGTTATAATTGAAAGCGCGCATCTTTTGCTAATTTAGAATAAAATAGAAAATCATGTATTCATATAAATTCTCCTTATTCCTTTTCATCCTAGTTGTTTTTTTCTCCGCTTGTCGTAAAGACTCGATGGTAACAGAAGTTGAAACTATTCCACCTACAGTTCAAGAAAATATAGAAACAATCATTAACGGATTTATTAGCGATAAAGACGGAACTCCAATAGAAGGTGCTATCGTAAGTGTTCAAAATGAAACGACTCAATCGAATGAACTTGGTTTTTTTGAGATCAAAGGATTGGTTAATGAAAAATTTGCACTTATTAAGGTAGAAAAAGATGGATATTTTAATCAATTTGAAACACTCACGCCTTCCAGAACTGCTACAGATAGAACTAGGATTAAGCTAGTCGAAAAAACGGTTTCAGAAGATATTTCAGCTACAACTGGCGGAACGGTATCAATTGGATCGACCTCTAGTGTGGCCTTTCAAGCCAATAGTTTTGTTGATGAATCTGGAAATATCTATAACGGAATGGTTAGTGTTTTTACCTTTTTTATAGACCCAACTGATAGAGATATTGATCAAATTATGCCTGGAAATCTCATGGCTTTAAATGCGGATAATGAATACAATATCCTCCAAAGTTTTGGCATGATTAACGTAGAATTGGAAGGAGAAAATGGGGAGAAATTAAATATCAATAAGGCTGCAACGATCACTGTAGATGTCCCACAAACTATAGAAAGTAATGCACCTTCACAAATTCCACTATGGTATTTTGATGAATCAAGTGGTCTTTGGCATGAGGAAGGAACAGCAATGTTAGAGGATGGAAAATATATTGGAGATGTGGAGCATTTTACTTTTTGGAATTGTGATGTACCTAGTGCAGTTTCAATTATTAGGGGACAGCTAAGCGATAAGGCTGGAAATTCAATTGCAAGAGTGCGCATTACCAATTTATCAACAGGTGCATCATTTATTGATTGGACAGACTCACAAGGAGTGTTTGCTGGAGGAGTTCCTAGAGGTGTAAATTTATTGCTGGAAGTCTTGAGCTTATGTGGTGCTGAGGTGGTTTTTTCAGAAAATATTGGCCCCTTCTCAGAAGAAACGGTAGACCTTGGACTATTTAATATTTCAAATGATCTTAGTTTTTCCACTATCTCTGGTACTTTGCTTGGTTGTGACCAAAGCCCAGCTAGTAATGGCCAAGTATATTTTATTTTACCTAATCAGCAGTATCAACTACTGCAAGTCTCAACTAATTATTCTGGAGAATTTACGGCTTCAATTCCGACTTGTGATATGGACGAAATATATATTAGAGGAATGGATTTAACATATGGAGTAGTTAGCGAAATGATAACCGTTCTATCAAGTTCAATTATTGATGTAGGAATACTTGAAGTATGTACCTATGTTCCTCCCACTTCCGGTAGAGTGGAATTCATTCTAGATAATGGAGTACAAAAAGTATTTGACAACTGCACGGTAGAGCGTACTATCCAGAATTCAGGTATAGTTACCTAT